>DDED01000007.1:6463-9182 GCA_002336035.1 Cellvibrionales bacterium UBA1963 | reverse complement strand
GCTGAAACTGATATGAATGTGGTGATGACCGAAAGCGGTCAGTTTATTGAGATACAAGGCACTGCAGAGGAAGCGCCATTCTCAAAGTCAGAGCTAAACGACATGCTGGCCTTAGCAGAACGAGGTATAGCAGATCTCATTACCGCTCAAAAAAATGCACTCTCAAGCGTCACCTAGTAAATCGGTAAATTGTCTCCAACATTGATCTCATAATCGTAATCGATGATCAAAGGGGCATGGTTAGAAAACGTTTTAGCCGTCAAGATGGAAGCATACTCTACCGTTTTTCTTAACCCCTCAGAAGCAATTTGAAAGTCCACTCGCCAGCCATTTTCTCCGCGCTGGCCATTGGGCCACCAGGTAAATTCGTCGTCATCACTGATCGCCGAGCGAAACGCATCGACATAGCCTAAATCAATCAATATTTTATCTAGCCAGCTGCGCTCTTGCTCAGTAAAACCTTGCTGGTCGCGACTCTGTTCAGCCAGTTGGACATCCCTAGGTTGATGGGCAATATAAAAACAACCACTAATAATGAACTCGCGGCGCTTATGTTTAATTTTCGCTAAATGTTCATATAACAAGGAAAAGAAGGTTTGCTTTCGCTCAATGCTCAGCTTATCGTCCGTCAAAGAATAAGGCGCGAGCAAGGAACCAAAACTAATGCCCTCAAAATCGGCTTGAATATAACGCGCTTCATGATCGAAATCATTAAAACCTAAACCAGTTATGATGGCTTTTGGTAGATCTCGACAATAAATAGCAACCCCATTGGTCGCCTCTGGATTGTCGAAAAAGTATGGATTAAACGCGACCGGAAAATACGGCTCATTCGGAAGAAGGTACTCTTGGGCTTCAATGCCTTGAAGGCAAACAACGTCTGCATCTTGCTGCTCTAACCACTGGTAAAAACCCAAGTCTGCAGCGCGCTCTATGCCATCAGCGCAAAAACTAATGACTCGCATTAGTTTGTCTCCCAAAAAGCTCTTTCATAAGTTCCGGTTCTTCCCTAAATGACGTTCAACATGGCCGGTTACTTGTAGAATTATTATTAGAGCAGACTAACGATGCTAGACATTGCATCTTACAGCCTAAATAGGCGACTTGGCTAGTATTAAGTCGTTTTCAGTGTATTGGTCATCGCAGATGTTTAGACTTATAATATTAACGACATTGCCTTTTTTCAATTTATTCGCAATTTGCAGGCCAAAATACCCTATGCACTTATTTCAACGTGACTTTATCCAGCTAGCTATTGATGCCGACGCACTCTGCTTTGGTCGCTTTACGCTAAAATCCGGCCGAGAAAGTCCCTATTTCTTTAATGCGGGTAAATTTGATAGCGGCCAAGCACTCGCGATATTAGGTAAATGCTATGCTGCAAAAATTGTGGCCTCAGGCCTTTCATTTGATATGTTATTTGGTCCAGCTTATAAAGGTATTCCATTGGTGGCCGTCACTGCGGCAGCATTAGCTATCGATCATGGCATCAATATTCCTTACGCCTTTAATCGAAAAGAAGCCAAAGACCATGGAGAAGGAGGCAATATTGTTGGCGCGGAACTTTTGGGAAAAGTGTTGATTGTTGATGATGTGATGACCGCTGGCACCGCTATACGTGAAGTCTTAAGCTTGCTCAATGATTTTGAAGACGCCTGCGCCGCAGGGGTAGTGATTGGTTTAGATCGCTGTGAAAAGACAAATGCTGGGTTGTCTGCGAGCCAAAGTTTTAGTACCGACTTTCAAATACCGGTATTAAGTATCGTCACAATTGAAGATTTACTGCAGTTTTTTACCGGCGATGAAGCGGGTGCTGAAGGCCTAATCAGTGCGGAAACGCTCTCCAAAATGAAGGCTTATTGGGAGAATTACGGGGCTCCAACCATGGACGTTCACCAAAAGCCAATCGCTTGATTAACCAACGCTTTGAGCTAGCGCATCGTCTTTAGTGCCCATTGTCGCTGGCATCGGCTCAGCATTTTGGCGGGCCAAAGAATGTTGCGGCGGCTGGGCAACGCTGTCGCGAAAAAAGTTACTCATGAGTAACTGCCATTGCTCAGGCCAAAACTCAGTCGGTGCTCGCTTAAACTCGCTGCGTACATATTGACCAATACGGCCTTCCACTGCCGAAAGAATTAAATTGACCGCGCTAGCCGCAGTGACAACAGGACGAACACCTTCGTTAATTTCAGCATCGCGAACCACCTGCTTCAACTGGGTCTCTAGACGATCATAGAATTGTGCAACTCGGGTTCGCAATCGGTCGGTTTCGCCCGCTAAGGCATCCCCATTAAGGATACGTGAAATACCTGGGTTCTTTTCGGCAAAACCCAGCAGTAAAGTGCTGATTCGCTCTAATCGCCGATGCGCTTCTGTTTCTTCAGTTAAAATGATAGTAACACGCGAGAAAACAGCCTCTTCAACAAACTCAATCAAACCTTCAAACATTTTTGCCTTACTTGGAAAGTGGCGGTACAACGCCGCCTCTGAAACGCCGACAGCTTTGGCCAAGCCTGCGGTGGTAATACGCTCACCAGGGGCAACCTCAAGCATATGTGCGAGGGACTCTAAAATTTGTTGGCGACGAGAGTATTTTTGAGCAATTCTAGGCATTGTCTTCCAGCTTCATGTAATAGTGACAGCCAGTCTAATAATAGACTGCTAATGTGTAAATCGGTTGACCTCAGCGCTTGGTAAGCAAGGGCCGTTTGTTGCGTTG
>DDED01000007.1:0-6110 GCA_002336035.1 Cellvibrionales bacterium UBA1963 | reverse complement strand
CATTTTCGTCGCAAATCCGCACAGCTACTAGCCTTAGTGTGGCCGCGGTTCTTTGACAATAAACATTGATGTCTTGTAGACATCGTGCAAAATTATTCGCATTAAAACTTTACTCAAAGCGCTATTTTAAACTTTCGCTCTTACTTTTTACGGTTTGCTATTAAAAACAAGGGCGATATTTTTTTATTATGTTGGTTTGCGCTCACATAGCTTTAGATGGTTAAGATACTCCTAATTCTTTTTTAATAGAAGCCTTTTTTTAAATAAATTAATAAATAGTTAAAAACAAAAATAACCATTAATTTTGATAAAAGTTTTTTTAACCCATGCGACTAAGTTCAACCATTAGTGATTAAAGTGCCGACCCCCTGATCGGTGAAAATTTCAAGTATTACCGAATGCGGAACAGTGCCGTCAATAATGTGAGCACTTTTAGCCCCGCCTTTAACCGCCTGAAGTGCACAACTTATTTTGGGTAGCATACCGCCTGTAATGGTACCGTCAGCGATTAACTCATCGACTTTCGAGGCGGTTAAGCCTGTTAACACCTGACCTTGCTTGTTCAGTAAGCCAGGCACATTGGTCAATAGCATTAATTTTTCTGCGCCCATCACTGCCGCCAACTCACCAGCAACTAAATCAGCATTAATATTGTATGTTGTGCCATCAATGCCCACACCAATAGGGGCGATAACCGGTATAAGATGATTGGCGGTAAGACGATTAAGTAAATCAACATTAATTTTGTCGACCTGCCCGACGTGACCAATATCAATGATTTCTGAAGACGCGAGGGCCGCTGAATCCTGCTCGACAGCAAGCTTACTGGCCTTGATTAAATTTCCGTCTTTTCCACTTAGACCAATGGCCTGACCGCCCTGCTGGTTAATCAGGCTGACTATTTCTTTGTTGACTTGACCGCCGAGCACCATTTCAACAACATCCATGGTGGCATTATCGGTAACCCTCATACCGTTAATAAATGTTGATTCAATGTTTAATCGCTCGAGTAACGCTCCAATTTGCGGGCCACCACCATGAACAACGATTGGATTCATGCCCACCAGCTTCATCAGCACGATATCTCGCGCAAAATTTTGCTTTAATGCGTCCTCTACCATGGCGTTACCACCGTATTTAATCACGATTGTTTTACCCGTAAAACGCGTGATATAGGGCAATGACTCGGTTAATACGGCGGCGATTTGGCTGGCAGCTTGCTGATCTAATGACATATGTGGGCAATCGCTCTTTAGTTAACTTATGGGAATATGGCTGATGATTCTATTACAATGCTAATCATTAATAAAACCAGCGTTTGCCGTCAAGCACACTGGACGGCATTGAACGAGGCAAAATCATTCATTTACGGCGTATTATTCAAGAATAGCCTGTAATATTTGCATAAAGCGTTGTTCTATTTTTGTCAGCGCTACCTGATCATCAGCCTCAAACCGCAAATTCAAAGCAGCAGACGTATTTGAAGCTCTTAATAAACCCCAACCACTGGGCGTGCTTAAGCGAATGCCGTCCACTGTTAATATTTGATCTGTGGATAGCAGGCTTGCAGTCAAATCAGTAATAAAACGATCGACAATAAGAAATTTTTCTTTGTCATTGACCCCAATATGGCGTTCAACCGTCTGGCCAATCGACGGCAAACTTGCCTGTGATTGTGCAAGTGTGCACTGAAAGTCCAGCATGGATATCAACCGTAACCCAGCGTATAAGCCGTCATCAAAACCGAACCAACTGTCAGCAAAAAAGTAATGGCCAGTGAATTCGCCGCCTAAAACCGCTTTTTCAATTTGCATTTTGTGCTTAATCATAGAGTGGCCGCTTTTACTGATAACCGGTCTAGCGCCACAGTGAATAATCCAGTCAACCAACCGTTGGCTAGACTTAATGTCATAAACAATGGCCGCATCTGGGTGCTTCTCAGCAACCGCCTGAACAAATAACATCATGAGCTGGTCGGGGTCCAAACACCGACCCTGCGCATCGATCGCCACCAGCCGGTCAGCATCACCGTCAAAGGCAAGGCCTAGATCGGCATCAGACTGCCGAACAACCTGCTTTAAACTGTCCAAGCTACCGGGTGAAAAAGGGTCCGGTGAATGAGCGGGGAAATGTCCATCAACACGGTCATATAACGCCACCACTTCACACCCCATTGATCGGTATAAACGAGGTGCAATAGTGCTCGCCGCGCCGTGACAGCAATCCAAGACAACCTTTAAAGAGGGCAAGGATGGAACCGAAGCACGCACCGCTTGAATATAATCCTCACTGATGTCCTTGCTGTTGACATTGCCCCGACCCACATTAAATTGGCCTTGCTCAATCATCCGTCGCAGGCCTTGAATGGATGATTCACTGAGCGCCTGCCCGTCAAGCACGACCTTCAATCCGTTCATGTCACTGGGATTGTGGCTCCCAGTAACCATTACTCCAGCCTGTGTGGCAAAATGGTGCGTAGCAAAATACAACATCGGGGTCGCAACCAGATCAATAGCAATCACATTGCAGCCTGAGGCTTGCAGGGCAACAATTAATTGTTGATAAATTCTAGGCGATGACAGCCTGCCATCACGACCGACGACAAGGGTTGTTTGACCAGCGTGCAAAGCCGTGGTGCCAATTGCGCGGCCTAATAAATCAACCGCTGCTGAATGAAGCTCGCGATCTGCGTGACCGCGAATATCATAGGCCCTAAAAATAGTCGGATTAATCGCCATGCAAAGATACCGAAGAAATCATCAGGTTAAGGAGGGGGTTATTCGCTTTAGGCGCGGTTACCAGGACCCACTTGTTCAGAGATAAGCTGGATAAGGCGACGCGCTAAGTGCCGCTTTTTAGTTTTTTCAAGGTGTATCGCGTGCTCAGAAGTAATGACGACCACCTCATTATCGTCAGCGGCGAAGCCGATATCTGAGCGAGAAACGTCATTCATGACGATCATATTAAGCGATTTTTGTGCTAACTTGGCTCGCGCATGGGCAAGTAAATTCTCAGTTTCAGCGGCAAATCCAACGCAATAAAGTGAGCGCTTACTTTCAGCAATGGATCTTAATATGTCTGGGTTTTTGACTAAATCTATCCTCATGGTTTCGATGTCACTGGTTTTTTTTATTTTTTGCTCGGCGGCCGCTCGCGGCCGAAAATCAGCAACGGCGGCGGCGGCAATAAATACCGATGCTGATGCAGCCGAGAGCTCGGCAGCCGCCAGCATATCCGTCGCTGAAATCACATCAATGCGCTCTACTCGATCGGGAGTCGGTAGACTCACAGGTCCTGCAATTAAGGTCACTTTCGCACCGGCTTCAACCGCCGCCTCGGCGAGAGCAAAGCCCATTTTACCGGACGAAAAATTGCTTAAATAACGCACTGGGTCAATTCGTTCGCGGGTCGGTCCAGCCGTGATCACCACGTGCTGGCCAGTCAGTAATTGTTGCTCAAACAAAGCCGTGGCCGCATCAACTATTGCTAGGGGTTCGCTCATTCGACCCGCGCCAATATCACCGCAGGCTTGAGCCCCCTCAGCTGGACCAACGAATTGATAACCACGTTGCAGCAGAATCTTGCTATTGTCTTGTGTGGCTGGATCGCGCCACATGGCTTGATTCATTGCTGGTGCAACCAACACAGGCGCATCACTAGCCCTTAATAACGTGGTGAGCAAATCGTCAGCACGACCTTGAGCAAAGCGGGACAAAGCATCCGCTGTAGCCGGTGCAACAATAATCGCATCAGCCCATCGAGCCAACTCTATATGGCCCATGGCTGCCTCAGCATCGACATCAAGTAAATCAGTATGAACACGATTAGCTGACACGGCTTGCAAGGTCAGCGGTGTAATAAATTCAGTGGCTCCACGAGTCATAATGACGCGCACCTCGGCGCCAGCATCGCGCAAGCGTCGAACTATGTCGGGGCTTTTGTAAGCAGCTATGCCACCCGTAATACCTAGCAATAAGCGTTTATTTTGCAATGTTTGTGTCATCTTGAAACTTCACACGATTAAATGGAGACGAAATACGCCTATTGCGGTGTTAACAGTGAAATACACCGTGTCCCGCTTCACTCTATGTGATTCAGTATAGCCCATCAGCAACGAAGTTTATCTAGTAAGAGTCGGTCTATGGCCACCACAACCTGATGGGCCAACGTGCGGACTGGCGAAAATGGCTTAGTTGAACGCCTGCGGCCCTGTCTGATACCTCATTAATCGCGGCACACAATAACCATTGGGCGATCGTAGGGGCGAACTGCGGTGACCTCAAAATTACCCTGTAATTGTGCCTTGCGTGACGCTGGTCGACGTCAAATTAATCGATCGTATTATCGTTGTAGGCGGAAAGGCTTAATCAATGGCCGAAGCGCGCCTATAAGGCAAAATAAGGCCTGTAATAATGAAAAACTTGTGTTGACGGCGGCGTTCTGGTATAAAGTCGCGCTCTTTTTAAGCCGCGGGCCATTGTTGGCCACGGTGCAACAAATATAACACAAGCTATTAGTTGTTAAGTCTTTTCAATAACTTAGACTTTATTTGCAACCAATGGCCAGATGCATTGGAGAATCAAGATGTCAAAAGTTTGTCAAGTTACAGGCAAGCGGCCCATTACGGGCAATAACGTTTCGCACGCAAAGAACCGGACCAAACGTCGGTTTTTACCTAATTTGCATCGCCATCGTTTTTGGCTTGAAAGTGAGAAGCGCTTTGTTAGTTTACGCGTCTCATCAAAAGGCATGCGAATTATCGATAAAAAAGGCATCGATATCATCGTAGCTGAATTGCGTGGGCGCGGCGAAACCGTTTAACTAATTAATATTGATCAGTCCATCTGATCACATCAGACAGCGTGCTGAAGCACCGAGAGATTGACATTATGAGAGAAAAAATACGCTTGAATTCATCCGCCGGAACGGGTCACTTTTATACGACCGACAAAAATAAGCGAACAATGCCTGAAAAAATGGAAGTGAAGAAATACGATCCTGTGGTGCGCAAACATGTCATGTATAAAGAAGCAAAAATAAAATAAGCCTTTTATTTTTGTTGAAAAAACCCGCCTTTTCTGCGGGTTTTTTATTGCCTGAAAATCAATCCTGTTTTCTACTCTTAGCACAACGAAATAACGGTTGAAATAATTATGCCAGAGTTGCCAGAAGTTGAAACCACCAAGCGCGGCATTGAAAGCCACGTCGTTGGTAAAAAAATTGCTCAAGTCATCATACGAGAATCGCGTTTTCGCTGGCCTATCAGTCGCGGTTTTAAGCAAAAAGTTGACGGCCATATTATTAGGTCAATTGCTCGTCGAGCTAAATACATTTTATTTGAATTAGATCACGGTTACTTTATGATTCACCTCGGCATGTCAGGCAGCCTTAGAATCGTCGAATCAAAAACCATCCTTAAAAAGCATGACCATGTCGACTTTCAGTTGCCTACTGGAAAATGTTTACGCTTTAATGACCCTAGACGCTTTGGCTCAGTTTTATGGTTAGGCAAGCATCCGATGAAGCATGCGTTATTAAATAAGCTAGGCCCAGAACCTTTTGCCAAAGAATTTTCTGCAGAGTATCTATTTCTTCGTGCAAGAAAAAGAAAAGTCGCAATAAAAAATTTCATTATGGATAATCATATCGTAGTTGGTGCAGGAAATATTTATGCTAACGAAGCTTTATTTATCAGCGGAATAAGGCCAACACGACCAGCAGGAAAAGTAACTAAAACAGAATGCGAGAGGTTAGTCGCTGCAATTATTGCCGTTTTAAAGGCATCCATCGAAATGGGCGGCACTACACTAAAAGACTTTGTCGGGGGTGATGGCAAGCCAGGCTACTTTCAACAAACACTGCGAGTATATGATCGAGAGCAACAACCGTGCAAAAAATGCGGTACATTAATTAAAGCATTACGAATTGGTCAACGCAGTACTTATTACTGCCCGAACTGTCAAAAATAAAAATTAATCGCCTGCCGAAACACCTTCGCGACGCGGATCAGCCAAACCTAACCACTGGCCTTTTTGTCGATAAATAATATGCAAGCCACTGGTTTGATATTTGACTTTTGGTGAATGACCCATCAAAGTTAGACTGTCAAT
>DDED01000066.1:10809-12978 GCA_002336035.1 Cellvibrionales bacterium UBA1963 | reverse complement strand
GGCATGGCAAAAATATCTTGATGGCAGTGCCAATCATTGGATGCCGCAAGAGGTTAATATGACCGCTGATGTGGCGACCTGGAAGAACGCCGAAGGCCTGAGCGACGACGAGCGCCGTATCGTTATGCGCAATCTGGGGTATTTCTCGACTGCAGATTCGCTGGTGGCGAATAATCTGGTGCTGGCAATTTACCGGCTCATCACCAATCCAGAGTGTCGCCAATACATATTGCGCCAAGCATTCGAGGAGGCAATACACACACATGCCTATCAATACTGTATTGAGTCTTTGGGAATGGATGAAGCCGAAGTGTTTAACATGTACCGTGAGGTGCCTTCTGTCGCCAAAAAAGCCGCCTGGAGCCTCAGCCACACGCATGAGCTGAGTGACCCCAACTTCAACACCGGCACGCCAGAAACGGATCAGACTTTATTGCGTAACCTGATTGGATTCTACGCCGTCACTGAGGGTATTTTCTTCTACTGCGGCTTTACGCAAATCCTTTCTATGGGCCGCCGCAACAAAATGATGGGCGTAGCGGAACAGTTCCAGTACATCCTGCGCGATGAGTCCATGCATTTGAACTTCGGTATCGATGTGATCAACCAAATCAAGTTAGAAAATCCGCAATTATGGACGGCTGAATTTCAAGAAGAAGTGATTCAAATGATCTTAGAAGGCACTCAAATTGAGATAGAATATGCCCGAGACACTATGCCTCGAGGGGTATTGGGTATGAATGCTCAAATGATGGAAGAGTATTTGCAGTTTATTGCTAACCGAAGGCTGGCTCAGCTTGGCCTGCCCGAGCAGTTTTCTGGTGCCGAAAACCCTTTTCCATGGATGTCTGAAATGATGGACCTTCGCAAGGAGAAAAATTTCTTTGAAACGCGAGTCATTGAATACCAAACAGGTGGAGCTCTAAGCTGGGACTAAATGCTTTGCAGAATAAAAAAAGCGGCTAAGCCGCTTTTTTTATTTAAATTTTAATCCTATGTTCCTATCAGGATAACGTCCACCTGCCATCGTGTGAGTTAGCGCGCTCTTTGTAAAATACCACTGGCCTTCGACCTGCTGCATGTTAACTCTTATCTGCATAGTCTCAGCAGTAGTGAGGCCCAGGGCCGACTTAAACTGATAAGGTCCTTTGCAGCTCAACAAGGCAAAATTAGGGCCTTGCTTGAGTAGCTCAATCGATTCACAACGCCCATTCCTCAAACCTTGATACGAAGCAGTGTAAGCTAAGCGATACCAACCCAGACTTTTTGAAATGGTTGCATGCGAAGCAGGATTAAAAAAACCATCAATAACATCGTTAAAACTGTCGGCCTCGGCGACAGCACTCTCATAATTTAAAAAAAGCGCTATTGCAGGATGCTGGTGTTGCTCTCCTATTACCACACGCTGATCCTGTGTAACACAGGCAGCTAATAAAACAAGAACTATTAACCCTACCAAAATCTTCATGATGATCCCTAAGCTCTTATTGGTGATAATTTTAGACCGGAAGGAAAACCTATCCGATTACTCCCCTGCACGGCCATCCAAGTAAACATAGCATATTTTACTCCTTTCTCCAGCGGTAACGCTTGGTGCATGTAACGGTGGGAAGAAGGGAAAAAAACCAAATCACCTGCCTCAGGCTGATACGTGTATTGTAAATTGTCAAACCTTAATCCACCGCCTGTGAATTTATCATTGATATAAATTAACAGGCTAATATCACGATCAAACCGTTTTTCCCATTGATTATGTACAGCATTAAATTCTTCACTGTCCGCATGGCTTTGGTACAAACCACCTGGCCCATAGCACAATAACTGAGGTGGCTCAAAGAATTCAACCTGAGCGTTAATAACCGGTTCAATTTTCTGAGTCACGGCGGCACTAATCATCCGTATCAATACGTCCGCAAAGGGAGATGTATCAATCCCCTTGACCACGCGATAAGGGTCTCGCTTTTGAATAAGACGACCTTCTTCAAGGCTTCTTTTTCATCCTTCAAGGTCAGCCAAGCAGAACGCTGAACTTTGGCTGAACGAATCAATTTTTTACATTCAGTTTTTGAAAAAAAACCTTTCATAATATGCAGTCCGGCCGGTGGCGGTCGATCTGATGATGGATTCCCACAACACGAAATAAAATTCTTTCCACTTTTACAATAACAG
>DDED01000066.1:1387-10461 GCA_002336035.1 Cellvibrionales bacterium UBA1963 | reverse complement strand
TCACCTTAGTCACCTTAGTCACCTAATCATAAAATCGTTTAATGACATCGCATATATAATCGACGGAGCTATCGGTTAACTGTGCAGCAGATGGCAGCCATAGGCCGTTAGCGCCAATTAAATTAGACACCCGGTGCTCGCCCGGTAAATTATACGCCGGCTGCTTATTAATCGGAGGGTACATAACGCGCGATCCTATTTGATTGAGTTTTAGATGAGCCATGAGCTCTTCTCTGTCCTCAACCAACACGTCAATAAACCAAGGCGTAGTATGTTCTAAATTTTGATTAAAAAATTTGACCGCATCTATTGCCGCTAAGGAATCTTTAAAATGCTGATAGATAATTTTCTTACGAATCACTCGTTCAGCTAATTTACCCATTTGAGCGATACCAATACAAGCCTGTAAATCGGTAAACTTGAAATTTAAACCTAAGCTCTCATGGTAATCATTACCGCCACTGGCGCGACCAAAATCTTTTAACTTGCGAACTCTATCAGCAACTACCGCGTCATTAGTCACGACACATCCGCCTTGACCTGTTGATATAATCTTAGGCGCCGAAAAAGAAAAGCTCCCCGCTAGACCGGCCAAACCAATATGTCGACCATCAGGGTAAAAAGAACCCAATGATTGGGCTGCGTCTTCAAGCAAAATTATGTCTCGCTCTAACGCTAATGTTTCAAATGCTTTAATACCAACGGCAGGATAACGGCCGTTAGCTGACATTAGCATGACTGCCTTAGTCTTGCCGGTGATGGCCTGGCGCACCGCATCAATATCTAAGCAGAGTGTATCTGGCTCAACATCAACAAATATCGGTTCAATACCAAACATCTTTAAAGCATTTGCGGTTGCAATCATCGTATAATTAGGCACGATCACTTCATCACCCGCAATCAGACCAGAAGCCAATGCAGCTAACGATAAACTAATCGTGCCATTATTGACCACAATACAATGCTCAGCACCCGTATAATCACTGAGCATTTGCTCAAACGTTTGAGTTTGTTTAAATTCAGTTATGAAACCGCCACTGTCCATGTATTCGTTCAGTAACTTTTTTTCTTCGTCACCAAAGCATGGCTGCATCTGCCTGATAAATTCACGTTCACTCATAAGCCATTTAATACCAATGCATTATTGTAATGTTTAAGCCAAGTTAAAACCTTTACTCGCTTTTATCGACTATAAGCATAGCTGAAATTGCTAAAAAAGGTGGTAATGAAACGATTTTTTGCTTCCTTTTAAGCCTCAAATAAGCTGGATTTTAAGCATGTCGCTATTTCACACCCACTAAATATGAACAAAACGCTGTTTAAATGATAGCGGGACGTTGACAGGTTTACCTGAGCTTGGATCAAAAAATACCATGCCTGCCTTCATGTAAGCGGCAACAACGCAACGCGTGCGGTTATGCACTCGGTACAGAAGCTCAAACCCTTTGGCGCTGAAATCACCCACGGCAACCTCTATGGTCAACTGATCAGCATAAAAACTTTCTGCTTTAAACAGAAACTCTGTGTCGCCCATCAAATAATTAACACCTTCAAGCGTTGGTGTCTTGTCGTAGCCTAAATATGCAAAGAACCGCATCTGCACTTCTATCATCAATGAAAACATCTTGTCCGCGCCAAAGTGATTGGCACTATTAATGTCAGAAATTAAGACCGTATATTCTGTACTAAAATGCTGCTCGTCAGGAAACTTAATAATCGTTCTCGCCATGACATAATGCCCTATAACACGATGAAATAATCGATAAAAAAAAACGCCGACTAACAGCCCGCGTCTTCTGGAAAATAAAAAGCTTCATTAGCCCGCCATTAGGCCGTTATCGACAGAAAAAATCGATCCATGAACTGTTTTAGCCTCATCGGAAGCAATATAGGCGATCGCTGATGCTAAGTCTTCTGCTGGCGCCATGCCACGCGGAGTGCTGTAACGAGTGATTAAATCCCAATCAACATCGTCGGGAAAATGAATACTTTTATTCATTGCTGTATCCGTTCCGCCGGGGCAAACAGCATTAATGCGAATGGGTTTTTTCATAAATTCCATTGCCATTGATCGGGTTAATTGCACTAATCCACCCTTACTTGCGCAATAAGCCGCGGTAAATGCCTGCCCCATTAAGCCCGCGTTAGAGCAAACATTTACAATACTGCCGTGGGTTTCTAATAAGTGTGGAATAGCCGCTTGTGATAAAAACATTGGTCCTGATAAGTTTATCGCCAATACTAAATTCCATTCTTCCTCTGATAAATCAGTAGTGTGGTTAAAGCGGACAATCCCGGCAATATTCGCCAGCGTGTCGAGCTTGCCGAACGTTTCGACAGCACCATTGATTGCCGCAACACAATCCTCTTTTTTTGCCACGTTACATACCTGAGTGGCAATAGTTCCGCCTGCCGCACTGATACTATCGGCGATCAAGGCCAAACCATCGGGGTCAATATCAACTGCAAATACGCTGCCACCTTCTGCCGCAAAACGTTCACAGGTTGCTTTGCCCATCCCAGAAGCTGCGCCCGTAACCAAGGTGACTTTATTTTCGAATCGATTCATGAATAGCCTCTTTATCTCTAATAGTTTTTATTGGCCCGTTAAGCGCTATGACGCTAAGTATTGATTACTTAATGCCGTTTCAGAGGCCCATTGATAATTTGGCTTGCCACTAGGCGCGCGAACAATCTCTGGGGTTAAATGCAGCTGACGCGGCACTTTATAGCCTGATATATGATTACGGCAATGCTCTTGCAGCTCGATCAGTGTTAATGTGAAACCGTCACGAATTTGCACCACAGCGGTCACCTTTTCAGTAAAACGCTCATCAGGCGTAGCGACGACTAAGGTATCAAAGACAGCTGGATGTGACTTAATCGCCTGTTCGACTTCCTCAGGAAATATTTTTTCGCCGCCGCTATTAATGCAGTTAGATCCTCGGCCGTAAACGCTGATTAAGCCGTCCTTACTAATAGTCGCCATATCACCGGTTAACATCCAACGCTGGCCGTCAAGTTCGACAAACGCCTTCGCTGTTTTAACCGGGTCACCGTAGTAGCCTAAAGGAATATGACCTGAGCGAGAGAATATCCCCATCGCGTCAGAACCAGGCTCTACAAACGAATAGCTGCCATCGTCATGTTCTGCAATCACATTCATAAAATCACTTTGTTCTACCGCGCCAAGACCTTCGGAAGCCTTGCCACTGTCTTGGCCCATCTGACCCGTTTCTGAAGAGCCCCAGCTATTGGTGATCATCACGCCATCAAATTTTTCTTTGTACTTGGCCTGCAATGAGTCGGAGAAAACAGCTCCACCTGAACCAACGTTAAAAATAGAACTTAAGTCCCAGCGGCCTTCATTTTCATTTAAGGCATCCATCAATGGAATACCCATCGCATCACCGACAAACGACATCGAATTGACTTTTTCTTTTTCAACAATGCTCCAGACCTGCTCGGCATTGAGCGAGCGACCAGGATTCAATATCACCGTATGGCCTGCCAAACTGCTGATACAAGCTGACCACCAACATGCACCGTGCATTAATGGCGCTAAGGCCATGCTGCGAATCTGAAAATTTTCCTTGGCTCTCAGAATAATATCCTCAGGCACCTTACAAGGCCCGTCGGCATGAAAATGCCCACCGCCATTCATTGCGGCATAAAATAATGCGACATGAGGCCACATGACCCCTTTTGGCATGCCGGTAGTGCCACCGGTATAAAGAATAAATAAGTCATTTTCCGAACGCGGTTCAAAATCTCGCGCTATTGATTGGTTCTTAATTGCCTCAGCATAAGCAATTGAGCCGATTGCGCTTAAATCAGCTTGGCTATCATCATCAATGGCAACGTAGGTATGCACTTTCGGCGCGGCTTCACGCACATCAGCAATAGCAGGAACAAACTCGCGGCCATGAACCACAGCAACCATGTTAGCGTTGTCAAAAAGATATAATAATTCATCTTTGACATAACGGTAGTTAACATTGACAGGGACGGCGCGTATTTTGAAACACGCCCACATCGCCTCGAGATATTCATTGCAGTTATACATGTACAAACCAATATGTTCACCCGCTTTGACACCACGTGATTGGAAGTAATGAGCCAACTGATTTGCTCTGTCTTCGAGTTCTTGAAATGTGACTTTTGCATCGCCACAAATAAGGGCTTCACGGTCAGATGGCACGTTATCGACTACCATCTCAAAGAGATCGGCCAAGTTAAATGTTTTTGTCATAAAATGTTTCCTACTTTTTTCTTAAAAAATACATTAGCAACCAGTTAAATACATTAAGATTTTAACTCAGTAACAATTTTTTTCCACATGGCATCCGAACCTGCATAAGGAGCATATATCGATAAGCGATCAGCATAAGCGCCGTATTTGGCTTTTAATTTACCTGCTATTTCTTCAGGCTTACCACGAGTAGTAAATGCCTCAACAAAATCGTCATCAATATAAGTAGCAAGTTCTTCCCACTTGCCCTCTTTCGACAATGCGTTCAGTTTGGGTTGAAGATCACCATAGCCAACTGAGTCCATTGGTAATTTATACGACGGTGTCGTTGAGTAAAAGCCTAACAAATTCTTTACGCTATCTTCAGCCGCTTGGTATTCCTCATCGGTCTCACCGGTGATCACGATAGCATTAATTTGCATGATAAAATCATCGCGCGACCGCTGGCTTTTTTCTAAGCCAGACATCACTGCTGGCAGAGCTTTTTCTTCAAGAAAAGGCATGGTATTAAACGGATGAACAATTAAACCGTCAGCCACCTCGCCAGCGACTTCGGTCATTTTTGGACCCAATGCGCCCAATAAGATAGGTGGGATACCGTAAGGGTTTTTACCTGCGTGGAACATGGGCGTCATTAATGTGTGTGTGTAAAACTTACCGCGAAAATCCAACGGCTCATCGTGTTGCCAGCAATTGAAGAAAGCCTTCACGGCTTGAATGTATTCGCGCATTCGTGCTGCTGGCGGACTAAACTCAACGCCAAAGCGCTTTTCAATATGGGGTTTAATCTGAGAGCCAATACCCAACAGAAACTTGCCTTTAGAGAAGCGTTGTAAATCCCAGGCTTGGTAAGCCAAATGTGAGGGATTACGTGGAAACGCAATCGCCACTCCGGTAGCAATATCCAATTCAGGAGCATGTTCAGAAGCCAGTAATAGTGGGTAGAACGGATCCCAACTGCCTTCAAAAGAATAAACACCGTCATAACCAATTTCCGCTAAGCGTTTTGCTTCCTGGGGTGCATCGTCAACACGACTGTAAAATGGACCGTCAATTTTCATTTATTGTATTCCTTTTAATAATAACCGGCGGTATGCCGATAAGATTCTACCTTGACCGCATGACACGATTATGTATATTTACATGAACGTCTAGTTAGATGCAATTTAGCCACCTAAGGTTACAATATGGCAGAGCTAATCAGTCTATAAGCATAACAAAGCCACCGATAAAAAACCGCTATCGTATATTAATTGCTAGTAGTCATCTGCTAGCTAATGAGGTCATAGGCATGACTATTGAACATAAACGCCCTGATTTAGTCCGTCGCATCAATCTCATGGCAGATACTGTCGGCGGTGCAGCGCATTTAGTGTCACTTGATCCCGACGAGATGCTTAATACTGCTCAACGGTCTACCGGACTCAATGACTTTGGTGAGAGTTTAACCGACGATGACAGTTGGCGTGAAGCCTATTATAAAATGGTGGCATGCTTTGATGAGCAAGGCGATTTAACCACCTTAGGCCGATTAATGACCCGGCAAGAATTCATACGTTTTTTGCGCACCCGCCTTATGGTGGCTAATGCCCATTTAAAAAATCCAGCTATTCGTGAAATAAATATTGAAAAACCCCTATTTATTGTGGGTAATTCACGCACAGGCACCACAATTTTGCATGAGCTATTGGCGCTTGATCCGGAGCTACGTGCGCCGCTAGCGTGGGAAACCTTACACCCCATTGATCTGCCAAACGTGTCTACTTCGCGTGCTGAATTAGGCGAATGCGAACAAGATATTTGGGCCGACATTGTGCCTGAGTTTGCCGCCGTTCATGAATACAGCTCATACATCCCAATGGAATGCCTCACCATGATGGGCTTAGAGTTCACTTCAGGCATGGGCATGACTGGCAAGCTCGACGACTTTATGGTTTGGCGCGCAGGGACTGACCCCCAACCGGGCTATCGCATGCACCGACTATTTTTACAATTATTACAATCCCAGCAGCCCACTAAAAACGGACAGCCCTATCGCTGGTTATTAAAATCACCGGTTCACTTAATGACACTGAATAATTTGTTTGCCGAATACCCTGATGCCAATATTATTCATACTCACCGCGACCCGGTAAAAACTGTTGCTTCAACCATTAGCACCGTCGCCACCACCCGCTATATTCGCACCGACAACCCTGACCCTAGCGTATTAACACAAAATGTGGTGCTTGGTTTCCAAATAGGTTTAGAAATGATTTACCAACAACGCCAAGATGGCAGCCTGCCTGATGCGCAGATAGCCGACCTACACTACAGTGATTTTATGACGCAAGCCGTCAACGCCATTAGTGGCAGCTATAAACAGCTGAACTTGCCTTTTAGCGACGAGCTCGCTCAGAAAATGCAACATTATCTTGACCATAAACCGCAAGGTAAACATGGCAAGCACCGCTATAGTCCAGAAGATTTTGGCCTAAGCACCGACGCATTGAAAGAACAATTTTCTACTTATATGAAAGCCTATGGAGTCAAAGAGAATGTCTGATCAAGCACCGCGAGAATCCTTCAATCAATTTTTCAATTTTTTACAACACGTCAACAAAGACTACCTCAGCGAACAGCGATTTGTCACTGAAGCAGATGACATTGCCGAAGGTCAGCACATGCTGCTGCATTTGGTCAAAGCCGGTATTGATGTCTGGGTTGACAACGACGCCAGTCGGCCCCGCTTTGCCCCGCTGCAAAGTGGTGTCCTTAAATGGGGTGGCGAAGGGCCGGACAACCCTACTTTTTGCGCCCCCCTTGATAACCGTCACCGCTATCTCATTCGAGGAAAAATCGGCAAAGAGGTTTATATCAGCTTTACCGTTTACACCGGTAAAGAGGAAGGTGACTGGAACGATGGCGTAATTTGTGCCATGAACCACACTGAATTTAGTACCGATGCAGACGGAAATTTTGAGATTTTCATTGAGCGTGAAGCCACTGAAGGCGAATTGCATACCGAGGCAGGCAAGCCTTGCTGCATCGTCGCTCGTCATTACTTTGAAGAGACCACCACTGCATTAGCAATACCCGAACTGCGCTGTGACATTGATATCGAATGCCTCAATGACCCCGGCTTCCCCAGACCAATCAAGCCACACGCATTGTCAGAAAAGCTGCGCGCCGCTCAAGTCTTCATTACGGGGCAAACCCTGGACCGACCCATGCCTGGCGAAGCAGAACCGCCCTCTTGGTTTTCAATGCTGCCTAACGTGTTACCGACTCCCGAACAATTTGTTCCCAGCGAAGGCGGCGGTGCCGGTGCTATCGACAACACCTATTGTGCCGGTCTTGTCATGCTACAAGCTGATGAAGCCTTAATCGTCACGGGTCGCTGGCCCGAATGTATCTATGGTAACGTCTGCTACTGGAATCGCTACCAACAAAACACCGATTATCGTTACCGAAAAGGTTCGCTCAACCGAAAGCAAATGGCCTTGAATGATGACGGCAGTTTTACCTTTGTCGTCGCTCATAATGACCCAGGCATTAGCAATTGGCTGGACACTGAAGGGCATATGATGGGTAACATCTACTTTCGTTTTTTAATGACGGAGGGGGAGTTACTTCAGCCTGGTTGCCAAGTGGTTAAATTTGATCAATTAACAGAGGCATTAAGCCCAATAAAGTGATCGCTTTTTACACCCTGACTAACCTGATCGCATGAAAAATTGTGCGATAAACACTGTAATAAGATTACACAATCAATGTAAATACTGTAAAATTAACAAAACACGTCAGCACTTAGTTGCACCTCGGTTATGCAACTTTTGGCGGATCAATAAACAACTGAACCCTTACTTTTGCGTACTGTATGAATAACGCAACCCATTTGATAGAGAAATACACATGCCATTATTTTATCGCCTCTTACTTTGCTTCGTCATTGCACTGCCTATGTCTGCCGTTTATCACGCGTGGACCCTCACAGAAACCTTGGGTTTTGACTTTAATGGTTGCAGCGCTCTAGCCTTTAGCGCGACAGCATTGCTGACCATGATTCTCACTCACATTCAATCGAACCCGTTCGCGGGTATGTCGATGCCGACACTTAGCCGCAAGGCAGCAACCGGCCGTGAAATCGGCAGCGTTAAATGGTTTAGCGGCAGTAAAGGCTTTGGCTTTATTACCCGCGACAATGGCGAGGAGATTTTTGTGCATTTTCGCTCGATGCAAAAAGACAGTCCGCGTCTTAGCCCTGGACTCAACGTTGAATATACGGTCGTAGACGGTGAAAAAGGACCCGAAGCGGCGAATGTTAAAGTCGTTTAATCCCGTAAACTGCAACACTTTGACTTGATGCCTTCTCGCCGCGTCTACAGCACAGAACAGGGGCGTATCTGCCCTTTGTGCAACAAACCCATTCATGGTGGCACTCGCTGCCAGCCAAAAACTCCTGCGCCCAACGGCGATGGTATTGTGCGCTTACGGCGCGAGACTAAAGGCCGTAAAGGTGCCGGCGTAACCTTAATCGATGGCCTGCCTCTTGTTGATGCAGAACTTAAAATACTCGCAAAAAAAATCAAGCAACACTGCTCAAGCGGTGGGGCCATTAAAACGGGCATTATTGAGATTCAAGGCGATCACCGCACCGCGATTAAATCTCTGTTAGAGCAAAAAGGCTTTACAGTAAAATTGGCTGGCGGTTAATTTTTTTCAAAAAAAAGCCCGCAAACGCAGGCTTTTTGATACTTAACTTACCGACAAATTATAAGCTTAATGATTTGCTTAAGGTTAAGACCAACTTAGATCTTGGTTCAAAACTGTCACTGTTAAA
>DDED01000066.1:1210-1339 GCA_002336035.1 Cellvibrionales bacterium UBA1963 | reverse complement strand
ACTCAAGAGCTTAACAAAATACCTTAAACAACGCTGCTCGAGCGGCGGCGCGATTAAATCTGGCATCGTAGAGATTCAGGGCGACCATCGTGCGCTAATCAAATCACTGTTAGAACAAAAAGGTTATAC
>DDED01000066.1:0-1059 GCA_002336035.1 Cellvibrionales bacterium UBA1963 | reverse complement strand
TGTTAAAAACCCCTGTGTACATCAAATTTGCATCTAACCCAAATAATTGAGTACCAGAACTTATCTCATAAAACATATAATCCATAGACCAATACCATATGTCATAAGTCATTTTACCCACTAAAACTCTGGTATTACCCACGTTAGAAGCTAAAGTCGTTACGTCATAATCATAAAAAATATTGGTTTCACCATCAACATAACTGAGTTCTACACCAGACAGCTCGGCCGTGAGAGAGTATTCCCTCTCATCAATATCAAAGGGCATATCGCCCATACAGGAACACAGTACATTCGTTCGATCAAGAGCACCTACCGTTAAATTAACTGCTCCTACTTCAAATCCATAACTTAATTCATACTGTGTTTCTGAGAAATCGCCGTTCCACAGAGTAGCATCGTTATCGTTACTTTGCCCTTTAGTATCAAGCACAGAGGCTGAAGCGGAAAATCCACCAGCGCTATAGGTTATACCTCCGAAGTAAGTTAAGTCAGTACCAATCTCGCTACCTCGCCTAATATGACTTGATGTCATGCCTAATTGGCCTGAGACCTCAGCCTGAGCAACAGCGGTAGTCGCCAAAATTGCCAAACCACTGATTAACTTTAATAATATTTTCATAACTGCACCTCTAATATCAAATTAACCAAGAAAAGGTCTGCACAAGCAGACCTTTTCTTTAGCAAACAAACGAACCTGTTAGAGATCGAGTGACTTACTCATGCCAATAACGATAGTGCTGCCTTGCTCAGAATAACCTTCTTCACTAAACGTATTTGTTAGCGTTACAGACGCATCAAGACCAAACAGCTCAGTGCCGGTGCTGATTTCATAGTAACTATGCTCAAGATCCATATCATCGTACTTCATCGTACCAACCACAATATCAACATTACTGACTGTATAACCCAAAGAGATAACATTGTAGTCAGCATCATTTTCAAACATGTCGTCTTCGCCATCAACATAACCAATCGAGAGTCCCGATGCAGTGATGCCAACAGAAAATTCAGTCATACCATAATCATCATTGCCATTGCCATAGTCGAAGCTGCGAT
>DDED01000170.1:9489-10061 GCA_002336035.1 Cellvibrionales bacterium UBA1963 | reverse complement strand
AAATTGGTGTTTCCTTATCGGTTGAAGATCAGCGTAGTGTGTTAAACCGTGTTGTTCAGTTAGGTGACTCTAAGCAACGTATTACTACGGATGACTTGCCTTTCATTATTGCTGACGTATTAGAAAGTAATGAATATCAACATGTCGTACTGACTCATTGCGATCTTAAGAGTGAGTGGAATCAGCAGGCTTATGCCGATATTGGATTAGAGATTGATGGTAAGTCTTATACCGCCAACGGAACCGGTAATGGTGGTTTTGATGCCTTTACCTCCGCGGTGAATGAGGTTCTGCATGATCTCAATATGGAGCTACCAGAGCTGTTGGATTATAAAGTCCATATTCCTAGAGGCGGGCAGACCAGCGCCTTAACTGAAGCCAGTATCACATGGCAATTAGACGGCAAGATGAAAACAACGACCACCAGAGGTATGCACGCAAATCAAGTGTTTGCAGCGATTGAAGCAACCCTAAGGTTGCTTAACCGACTGCTGCATGACCGCGTTCAGTAATCAATAATTCCGTTAGTTTTGAGCCAGTAATTTCTCAGCGACCTTATCGCCAAATTCATG
>DDED01000170.1:8987-9157 GCA_002336035.1 Cellvibrionales bacterium UBA1963 | reverse complement strand
GTTTTTAGCATAGTAACATTAGCGCCTGACTGCGATAAGTCAGCCGTTGAGTAGCCATCAGCAAAGACACCTTGCATGGCATCCCATACATTTTTTGCCTCTTCGTGCATGCCGAAGCTGTATTCCAGCATCATCGCAAAGGAGCCGATCATGGAGTAGGGATTAGCAAT
>DDED01000170.1:6848-8645 GCA_002336035.1 Cellvibrionales bacterium UBA1963 | reverse complement strand
CCAGCTATATCTGGTGCAGAACCATGAGAGGGCTCATAGTAAGCCTTATCAGGGCCGATGCAGGCAGAAGGCATAAGGCCAAGAGATCCGAGAATACCGCCGCCTTGGTCGCTCAAAATATCACCGAACATATTTTCCATCACCATGACGTCAAACTGGCCAGGGTTTAAGCACAATGCGGTCGCTGCCGCATCGACCAACATGTGTTTAACTTCAATGTCAGGAAATTCAGGAGCGACCTCATCGAGAATTTCATTCCACAATACACTTGATTTTAAAACATTGCTCTTATGAATATTATGCAATACTTTTTTACGGCTTCCTGCTAACTTAAAGGCTTCTAATAAGATGCGTCTGATTTGATCCTCATCATACTCTAGCGCCTCAATCACATAGCGTTTGCCATCGGCATTTACGCCAACTTCTTTTTTACCAAAGTAGAGTCCACCGACCAGTTCACGCACCATAATTAAATCGATACCCTCACCGATGACTTCCGCTTTGAGGGGGGAAAAGTGAGCAAGCGCTTTAGGCAGCGAAACAGGACGAAAATTAGCATACGTGTTTAAACGCCTGCGCATGGGCAGCAGGGCACCGCGTTCGGGTTGCATATCGATAGGAATTCGTTTGGAATCTTCATGGTTGAGCCCAATTGGACCTTTAATGAGTGCATCCACGTCATCGCAAATCGATTTAGTTTCATCGGGAAAGGCATTGCCGTGACTGAAATAGGCATTGGCACCAAACGCGCCAGGTATTAGCTCAAAACTGACGTCATTCCTTTGCTCAATGATTTTAAGGATTTTAATCCCTTCTTTCATGATCTCAGGGCCTATTCCGTCGCCAGCAAAAATACCAATTTTATAACGATTCATCATTTCATCCATTTGGTGCCAGGCGTCAAGCAGACGTGCATGGCGTATTTAAAGTCAGTCATTAATGTTTAATGTTAGCCCTGGGAGAGGCTATTGATCGTAATGTTGCAAAAAGAGCGGTGCATTTTACAGTAATTTGACGGCTTTGGGGCAGGCTTGAAGATTTTTTATCGTAAGTGGTTGCACTTTGTCTTTGGATGGGTAAAATAGCCGCCTCCAACGCTGCGTCCCCTTCGTCTAGTGGCCTAGGACACCTGGTTTTCATCCAGGCAACAGGGGTTCGACTCCCCTAGGGGACACCACAATGGGCTCGCCATGATATATAGTGTGGCTACTAAACCTTAGGATTGCAGCGCGGGTATGCTCAGCTGGTAGAGCGCGACCTTGCCAAGGTCGAGGCCACGGGTTCGAACCCCGTCAATCGCTCCATTTCGATTAATTAATTTCGTCAGCAAATGCGTGATTTCTGTCTCTGTGTCCTGCTTCATCGTTTCTGATAACGATAACTACATCTCTCAACGTAGCATCTTTAGCAAGGTTCCAATAACGAATGGCTATTTCTGGAGCCGGCGTATTAGGAATTTTTCCTGAATCAATTTCATATAGATATTCTGAATATGAAAAGACTGCTTCTTCTTCGAAATAACCAACCATTCTGTGAGCAGTTTTTCTAAAGAAAATATAGAGAATCGTATAGAAAGCACCAAAAATAAATTGNNCGAGTCCCCTAGGGGACGCCACTTATTATTTTGAGCATTATCGTTGCTTTCTTGCAACTACCATGCCCGTCAAATCGCAGTTTTCTTATCGTTAAATATTCCTTCATTCGTCGGTTTACTTGTGTTATTTTTCTAACATTTGATGATGCACTTTGCTGGGCGAGAGACTTTAAAAATGCCAAGCGAAGCGTCAAAAAGTAGCA
>DDED01000170.1:0-6551 GCA_002336035.1 Cellvibrionales bacterium UBA1963 | reverse complement strand
CAAGCGAAGCGTCAAAAAGTAGCATAACAAGCGAAGCGTCAAAAAGTAGCATAATATGAAGAAGGACCAAGATGCGCAGCGGTCGACGGGCCCGAGGTGTTGATAAAGGTTCTGCCTATCGACGCCAACAGCAAAAAGACATAGAGCAGAATGCTTACGTTGATGCTTTGGGTCTCTTATTCAATGCCGGATTTCGTATGCTTGAACTATTTGGTTGCGTTGATAATTCTGCGATTGCAATAGTTAAAGGTGAGTGTAAAGGTAATAAATAAGTTAAATAATAAAAAGGCTATATTTAATGGCATTTAAGTTGGAAGGACTTTCAAGGCGCAATTTCATTAAGCAAAGCTCTTGTTTGGGGTCAGCGTTAGCTATTCAATCCTTAGGTTTGGCAGGTTTTTTAGGTGCATCAAAAAGTTTTGCTTCAAGCGATTACAAGGCGCTTGTATTTATATTTTTAGATGGTGGTAATGACGCGTTTAATATGTTGGTGCCACGGGGCACGGGGCAGTTGCGTTCTGACTATGAGACTGGCCGTCGTGTGGTTGCTTTACCTGCCAATGATTTACAGGCCATTAATTTAGCAGTGCCGGCGACAATTTATGGCGGCGAAAATTATAATGATTTTGGTTTGCATCCTGCCTGTGGCCAAATGGCCGATCTATTCAATAATCAAGAAATGTCAGTCATTTGCAATGTCGGTAATCTATATGAGCCGACGACACGTGATCAATTTTTGAATGGTGAAAGCATATTACCTCCGCAACTTTTTTCTCATGCCGATCAACAACGACAGTTTCAGAGCGAGCCATCCTTACCTTTTCGTTTTGGTTGGGGTGGACGACTAGCAGAGTTAACTCATAGCTACAATACCGCGAGCACGGTTTCACCGCTAATATCAATGTCGGGCTTGAATGCTTTTCAAGTCAGTAGGGACAGTGTTTTAAATCCCTATGCATTAGGCACTAATGGCGTAACGCCATTGTGGAGTTATAACGGCACAAGAAAAACAATGGTTGAAGCGTTGGCGGCCTCCATTGATGGATCCTCCCATTTAATGATGCAAAAACATCGCGATATATTTAACTCGGCGATTCAAGCCGAGTCGATTATTAGCGGTGCTTTTGCTGAAGCTGATAACACTGGTGTTGATTATGACGCAATTTTTTCGGCAGCAGGTTCCGCAGATTCTAAACTGGGTGGCCAATTAAAGACTGTCGCAAAAATGATAGCGGGCCGAGCATCTACGGGCAACAATCGTCCGGTTTATTTTGTCAAAGTTCCAGGCTTTGATGCACATCAAAACTTATTGGCCGACCATGATGTTTTAATGAGCGAGCTGAATAACGCATTAAAAGGTTTTAGAGATGCCCTCACGCAGCAAAATGACTTTGACAAAGTCCTTAGTTTCGTTGGTTCAGAATTCGGACGAACATTAACGCCTAACGGTGATGATGCCACTACCACAGGCACCGATCATGCATGGGGTGGGCATGCTTTAGTGATGGGTGGCATGATTAATGGGGGGCAATTATTTGGCGAGCATCCCGATTTAAAATTAGGACAAGGCTTAGATGCCAGCGGGGGCAGAGGGCGTTGGGTACCCACCACAGCCACTACGCAATGTGTTTCGGTGATTGCGCATTGGTTTGGTATCGACAAGCCTGATTTGCCACAGTTATTTCCAACAGTGGCAAACTTTGCAGATCCATTTCATAGCGATGCGAACTTAGATTTTATTGATTTGGGCGTAGGCGTATGAGTAAGTTGCGTCTATTTTGGCTTGCTTTTATTGGTACTGCTTTATTGTTGGCAAGTGTCTTTGCACTAGCTCAAGGGCAATTCATTTACCGCGTTTTTATTGATACCGACAGCACTGACCCTAGCAATGCATGTAGTTACGATGTTGGCACTTTAGCAAGCCCTCATCATATGGATGGTTTTGAGCACCATCTTGAATTAACCATGCTTGCCCCTGGCGAAATTGATCAATATGGCATAAATGGGCAAGTTATTTCATGCGATAACGGCCAATGGGATTATGCAAGTGGCGTAGCGTTATCGAACGATATGTGGTCAGCGAGCCTAAGCTCAGAGATTACTCAGGCCGATATTATTGATGCTTTTATTCCCAGAAGTGTGGTGGAAGACAGCTATGAAGTTCGGGTGGTTTTGCATGCGGAAAGCACCAGCAATAATGAAGTCGACAGCTTAAAAACTAATGGTGGTCTACCCATTATTTTTTATGTAGCACCAGAAGAAAATATCTCAATTTTACCGGTTGGGGGATTGCTTTTATTGCTTGTTGCGTTTGTCTTTATTGGAGTAAGGCATAAAGATTTACGCGTTTCTATTTCTGGGCTAATGCTACTTTTTTTGGGTGTAAGTGGCACTTTATATATTAATGAGGTTGATGGTGAATTATATGACCACTGTGCGCTGTGGGGATGGTGTGTTGACTGGAGCCAGAAAACGCCCGTAGCCACTGATGTTATTGGCGATACGATTGATACGGCTATTGATTTACACGCTCTTTATATGGCAAAAAACGATCAAGGTGATATTGCTATTCGTATTGATATTGGTGATCTTTCTAACGCTTGTTTGTCGTTATCGCCTTGTGATGCCAATGCCTCATGCAGTAATGAACCTGCTGGTTATAATTGCAGTTGTCATCAAGATTTTTCGGGCGATGGTGACTTTTGTGCCTTTACACCTAATGGTGATGATGACGGCGATCTTGTTGATCAGCTCGTCGATAATTGTCCTGCGGTGTCCAATCCTTTGCAATCCGATCTTGATGGTGATGGTATCGGTGATCTATGTGATGAAACGGCTAACCCCTTTGTATCTCTTAATTTAATGACTGGGCTGGCTATAGAAAAAAGTCAGCAGTCGGCGCAATTTAAGATTGTGAGAAGTGGAGGCACGGCAGGAATAACGATAAATTTCAACTTGAGTGGAAACTCTAATCCCGTTAAAGGTTCGGCAGCAGCCAATGATTATCAACTGATGTATTCTGACGGCAATCTGGTAGGGCCAGCACTTACGTTATTGCCGAATCAGAGCTCGCGAATGGTTTATCTTCAGCCTGTGAATGATGACTTACATGAAGTGCCAGAAATGCTGAAGCTAACATTAACCAGTGGTGAAGGCTATGCGTTAAGCAACAACAGCGTTGTTAGTGTAATGATTGCCGATGCTAGTAATGACGGTGCCAATGCGAAAGTATTTTTCGGTATTTTTGCGCCGCAAGTTAATGCCGTGACATCTGGCTCAGGTGTTTTAAGCCTTATTGTTGATGGAGATAATGATAATGCTTTATTAAATTATAATTTTTCAAATTTAAGTGCTGCACAAACCGACCAACATATTCATTTAGCACCATCTGGCACGGTGATTAAAGATATACAGGCTTCTGGCAGTGTTTATGACTTTCAATGGGATTTGGCGCCGGGAGGTATTTTTACCACTGAGCAAGCGATGCTTGATGCCTTGTATAGCGGCGAATTTTACATAAATATTCATACGGCTAATTACCCTGCAGGCGAAATTTCAGCGAGTTTTATTTATAACGAAGCTATTGAGCCGCCAGAAGAAACCGAGTTAACGCCCGATGATGTTGATAGAGATATCATTCGCTTTTTAACGCAGGCGACATTTGGTGCCACCCCAGAGCAATATACGGCTTTACGCAGCCAAATTTCTGTCGATGGTGCAAATCGATTACAGGTGTATAGTGATTGGATTGACCAGCAGATAGCCTTGCCGCAAGCCAGTATGTATGACTTGATGGAGAGTAGTATACCGCTTTTTTCTTATGCAGATACGCCTTCAAGTATGTATGGTTTTTCTGAGCCAACCTATTATTTACGCCGTGATGCGTTTTGGCCGATGGCAGTATACGGTAAAGATCAATTGCGCCAGCGAATGACTTTTGCTTTGAGTCAAATTTTAGTGATTAGTGATTCTCAAGCATCTATTCGTAAAGCGCATCGTGGTGCTGCTAATTATTGGGATCAGTTAGCGAATAATGCTTTTGGTTTTTACAGCGATGCCTTACATGATGCCAGTTTACACCCTATTATGGGGACTTGGCTCAGTCATTTACGCAACAAAAAGTCGGACCCAGCCATAGGTTCTTTTCCTGATGAAAATTACGCCCGTGAGGTTATGCAATTATTTAGTTTTGGTTTAGTACACCGAGCTAAAAATGGCAACATTCTCTTGGGCAGTGATAGTCTACCGATAGCAACGTATGACAATGATGTGATTCGTGATATGGCTAGAGTATTTACAGGGCTATCGTTCAGTTACGTTACCTTAAACGGTGTAAAATCAGTTAACAATAATTTTGGCCGTAGTAATCAGTCGTACGATCAGCAGTTTCGTTGGACGAACCCGATGAGGTTTTTTACCGACTGGCATGACTTTAATGCAAAGACTTTATTCACTGACAATGGCGCAGCCGTTATTATTGATGCCGCAACGAGTCAATCAGCGGATTCAGCTAATAGCGAATTAAGGTTTGTAATTGATTCCTTAGTCAGCCATCAAACAACCGCTCCTTTTATTGGTCGTCAGTTGATACAGCGTTTTGTCACCTCTAACCCCAGTGCCAATTATATTGAGCGCGTGTCCAATGCCTTTGGCAGTAATGGTGATTTAACCGCGGTTATGAAAGCTATTTTATTAGATGTCGAAGCCCGCAACCCCAATGTGCAAAATTCAATAACCTTTGGCAAGTTAAAAGAGCCGGTATTGCAAATGACAGCAACCATGCGTTTATTGCAGGCCGGTTCACAAATAAGTTTTGCAGATAGCTCATCACCGTTATACCCGTTGCGAAATTCTTATGATGATGGTGCCACGCTAATGCGTTTTGGAAACTTAGGCCTAGGCCAGCGTCCGCTCGGTGCTGATTCTGTGTTTAACTTTTACTTACCCGACTTTTCACCCGCGGGTGATTTAGCGGCTCAGTCGTTGGTGGCGCCTGAGTTTCAATTGATGACTGAGTCACAAATCTTTGCATCCATGAATGTCTATAATCGCTTACTCAATGAAAATATACTGTCTAATCGATCGCTTAATTTTTCTAACTTTACTGCAGAGCAATTAACAGTGAAGTTAAACCCCGCGCGTTTGCAGACATTGCTGCAAACTACTGCTGGATCTGCCGCCGAGAAAGCCGAAGCCGTTGTAGATTATGTCGATTTTTATTTAAATGCGGGTAAATTAAAGTATACCGATAACATCGGCACGCGTAATGCGTTAATACAAGCAATTACATCAGCGGGCAGTGAGGCTGAAGGTTTTGATAATATCATCTACGGGATTAATACCAGCCCAGAGTTTTTCATTCAGCAGTGAAAGGTGATTTTTCAAATTGACG
Organism: Cellvibrionales bacterium UBA1963; assembly: GCA_002336035.1. Taxonomy (GTDB): domain Bacteria; phylum Pseudomonadota; class Gammaproteobacteria; order Pseudomonadales; family UBA7434; genus UBA7434. The sequence continues at coordinate 1,159 of DDED01000170.1, read as the reverse complement.
CGCTAAAGACCATATATGAAAAGATCCAATCGGTGGTGTGACTAATTTGTTGGCACTTTAATTTTATTTGTAGATTGGCTCTTTTTTGGTGGTCATTGTATTCTGTTGTTCTGCAAGATTTTATTCGCGATGCCGCTATTAAATCTTCTTTGCGGTAAGGCGGTGACTTATCGCTAAGATGATTACGTCGATATAAGTTTCAGAAACTGCGCTGAATACGTTGACGTACAATTTAGTATGACCTTCATGCAGATGCCTATATATGGGTGTGTATCTTTACGCGACAGATGCACTTTTATGCCGAATAGATTTTATGACGAACAACCGTTGTTTACTTCTCTAAAGGAAATAGTGCTAATTTTCGTTTAGCTCCATAGATTAAAGTATTCACATAAAACAGTCGTATCGAAAGTCATCAAGCACTATTATCAAGCCGGTTAATCTTTTTTTTGACTGATGTTAGCTAAAGTAGCTCAATAAATCATCGATACACGTTGGCAGTTAGAGCTTATAAAGGTTGAGAGTGCCACCGTTAAAACATAAATAGTGGTGGATAACCGTCATCACTGCCTAGAAATGACGTGAATTGATCGCGTGTAAGAGTCCAATGGGCTATCACAAGGGACTCAAATCGTTTTTTTATTGGCAAGTTTCTTGAGGAACGTCTTTTAATTGTTTGAGCATCGACGTTGTTGTACTAAAAAAGCATTCTTATCAAATGGCAGTTTACTTCATGTTTAATATACCTTCATAGCCCAGTAAACTAGTTTACTATTTCTCACATTGCTCTATGATACTGAATTGTGTGTTATTTCTTTAAGTTATTTAGCTGCTTGTTATGAAAATTCCAAAACGAATACAGCCACTGGTTGATGATGGCCTCGTTGACGAGGTTATTAGTCGCTTGATGAGCGGTAAAGAAGCCGATGTTTTTATTGTACGTTGCGGGACTGACGTTCGCTGTGCGAAGGTTTATAAAGAGGCTGTAAAGCGCAGTTTTAAAAAAGCAGCACAGTATCAAGAAGGCCGCAAGATGCGCAGCGGTCGACGTGCCCGAGCGGTTGATAAGGGGTCTGCCTATGGACGGCAACAGCAAGAGGAAATATGGCAAAATGCTGAAGTTGATGCTTTAGGTCTTTTGGCCAACGCAGGTGTTCGC
>DDED01000091.1:20688-21541 GCA_002336035.1 Cellvibrionales bacterium UBA1963 | reverse complement strand
GGAGTGCTTAATTAAGTTACTGGTTTAATTCTGAATCTCGATTTAATTAATGCTTATTAAGAATTGATGCTAACAACGCTGCTTATTCTGTACGGTCTTCAGTAATTATAAAACCCATCATTATTGATTAATAACGAAAAAAACTTCTAGCGCTATTCGCCATTGCATAAATTTATGCCGTTTGCGATAGTGATTTGTATCGATCTAAACGGACAAGCACTTCTATGAAAATCTTTCTTATGTTGATGGCTCTTTTTATTAGTCAAAATGCCTTTGCATCGCTTTTTGATGCGACGCAAAAACTCGCTAAAGCGGGCGATGTGACAGCACAATTCTCGTTAGGCTTGATGTATCTTAAAGGTGAGGTTGTTCCAGAAAATGATGCCAATGCGAGTTATTGGTTCCGCATGGCGGCAAATCAGGGGCATAATGAAGCGGCATTTCAGGCTGGCGTACTCTATGATGAGGGCAAGCGAATACCACAAAGTAATGTGAAAGCCGTCAAATGGTATCGTATGGCAGCTGAGCAGGGACATGCCAAGGCACAATACGAGCTAGGCTTGATGTATCGCAGCGGTCTTGGCGTTATTGCAAATGCCAGAGAGGCTGTTAAGTGGTACAGCAGAGCAGCCAAAAAAGGGCAGGTCAATGCACAGTATAATCTGGCTCATATGTACTTTTACGGCACCGGCATTCCAGAAAACCATGTTCGCTCATATCTCTGGTTTTCAATGGCAAAAACACAGGGTGTAAGGGAAGCCGCCACCTATACTAATAAACTGAGAGTATTAATGACGCGAGAGCAAATGGCTGAAGCCCAGGCGCTAGCAACGCAATGCCATGAGTCAAATTT
>DDED01000091.1:5685-20271 GCA_002336035.1 Cellvibrionales bacterium UBA1963 | reverse complement strand
TTATTCTTTATGCAGACCCTAGTAATGCCAAAGAAGATTTGGATAGGCTAACGTTAGAAACAAATGATTGAAAGCGGCTGATGGTTAATTAGATTAACGATCAAAAAAATATTGAAATTTTAAAGTTATAATGTGCCGTCGTTAGCTTTATCACCGAACTGAACGCGGCACCCAACTCGAATGTTTGATCATCAGTAAACAGACACACCAACCTGCCCTACTTTTTTTACAACGCCAAACACGTTTTGCCATTTTACCCTTTTGCAAGCATACCCCAAGGACACCACCACTTGCCCGTTAAGGACTACTCGCTACCTATGTATGACCAATGTTGACGAAGGAATTGGGTTTTGCTGAAACCAGCTGTCTAACTAACTGTTTAGCTTAGGGCGCTCACCCTTTATTCTATGCTTTCCGCTCATTTGATATGGTGAAAAAATAATGAAAATCCAACGCCGCTCCCCAAGATGGCGTTAGGAACTTAACTCTGGAAAAGAAAAATGACCTATCTCTTAAGATTCATTGGATTTGCAACTGTTTTTATTAGCGCTAGCCCCTTAGCTAGTCTTGTTGATCATGGCACCTACTTCACTAACACTGTGACTAATACCGACTATTACAAGTTAGGCCAGACAACTCTTAATTCATGGAATGACGTCGTCTCTAACGACTCTTCTAGGTTGATCAATGAGGACTGGCAAGTGGCTTCACAGACGGAATACTTCGACATGGCAACTCACGCCGATACGAAAGATGACATGAGGCAGTTCTGCGATGTTTGTCAGGAATATAATTTCGTATTTTCCATTACCAATGGCGATATGTCTGGCGGGCAAGTTCTACTGCCTTCACAAATAAAAGCAGATTATTTTAGTGCAAATGGAAGTTACTCTAACTTTAGTCACTCTTATTCATCAGATATAAGGCACTTTGCCACAAGGGTTGCGTTATCTCGACCCAGTGCAGTCCCTATACCAGCCGCCGCTTGGTTGTTTGGTAGTGCATTCATGGGTTTAGGTTTAGCAAGAAAAAGATAATAAACTTAGAGACCATCGCTTAATAAGAGGGCTATTTGCATCACGGATAATTACAACCCTATAAGAATTCTAAGCATGTTAATTGATTTTTAGTGCGACTGCCGTATCTTCTATATGCCGCAAGGTTACCGCTAACTCCTTATCGCTTTGTGGTGCCGCCATATCTTCAAATCCACGTAACAAAACCAAACGGGTCACCCCCAAATCTTCGTAGCGCTTAACCGTATCCAGATCAACAGGTCCGGGAGGTGTCATGGTAATTTCCAACTCACCCAGCGCTGCAGGGCGCTCATATTGCTGGGCAGCTTGCTTTAAACCTTCGATAGACGCGGCAGTGGTTTCAACATCCTCAAAAAAACCGTACCAGCCATCACCCTGTTTTACTGCGCGCCGATAAGCCGGTAAAGAGCTACCACCAACAATTATCGGTGGGTGTGGTTTTTGTATTGGTCTGGGGTTTGATTGCACACCACTGATTTGAGTAAACTGGCCTTTAAAGTGAGGCTTTTTCTCTGACCAAAGGACTCTTATCGCTTCAATATGCTCTGTGACTCTTGCACCACGCTCTTCGTAAGGTATGCCGATAACATCAAACTCTTCTTTGACATAACCGACACCAACACCAAATAGTAGACGACCGTTAGACAATACATCGATACCGGCTAACTCTTTTGCCAATACCACGGGGTTTCTTTGCGCTAATAAAATAATTCCGCTGCCCAACAAAATGCGTTCAGTAATGCCAGCTATAAATGCTAATGTAGCAACAGTGTCTACCATGTTAGTTTCGGGAGGAACCGGTGATGAACCTGATTGTGGGTCAACCAACACCACATGCTCGCCGGTCCAAAGAGATTCATATCCAGCATCCTCAGCAGTTTTAGCGACCTTAATGATGGCCTCTCGGGTAGAAAAAACGCCGGTATTGATGCCAAAAAAACCAATTTTCATTATCTACTTATCCTTGATTGTTGTGCCTTGTTGCAATAATTAAAAGTAATATTACGCTTTAACCACGTTGACCAAAATATGATAACTTTTTTAACGCTTAACAGTATCAAATTATTATTTCACTGGTTAAAAGAAAATTTATCTTTAGCCTGCCAATAGCCGACGGCACCCATAGCCAGCTTTTACTCATCTTTGGTATCCGACAAAGCGCTACCATTATTTTGATGAGTGCAAGGCTGATCAGTCAGGTTTAACACCCGCCTGCATTATCCGTAATTGCATCTATTAGGCTTGGATCTTAGTCTCGTAACCAGCGCCAACTTCAATCGCTTTAGCCTAAACACTTTTTTCTTTATGCTTATTTAAATATTCTAAGGCAACGATACTGCATGCCTTATCTTCTTGAAATCGTTTATTGGTCAATCTTTTTTTAAATACTTTAGCATTAAAAAACTAATAAAAAGTTTTGCGCAGGAACAGAATTTATTGCGGGCTGACCCAGAACGCTAACTGATGCATTAATGAATGGATCATTGAACATGTAGACTTGAGACTCAGGTTCTACAGAACTGGTTTTTTCATAAGTGACCGTTGGATTTCTGAAATCAAAATAAGCACGGTTACCATTGCTCACTTCTATCCCGTTAAACCCAAGATCACTGCCTCATAAGAGATAGCACCAAACGAATTCAAACTGTTGAATAAAAACAGACACGCAATTACTCTAAACCTATTTTTTGTTCTCCAGGCTTCTTTTAATGTTATAGCCCTAACGCCATGTTGGCAACGACGTTGGACTTTTTTTTCTGCTCCTTATAAAACCTACACCCACTAATGCACTACCCAATAACCAAGCGGCAGCTGGAATTGGAACAGCCGTTGTCACGACTCTAAATGAGTAATCGACTAAGAGGGAACCTGTTTGAGTTCCCATAGTAACTTGGTTGCCCGTAATATTAATATTAAGTGAGTCCATCAGATTTTCATTTATTATGGATTCGTTTAAATAAACATAGGAGTTTTCATTCACCCAAAATTTCCAATCAATGGGGTTTGCAGCTGTCCATTGCGTCACTTGAATTGATTCAATCACAGATCCAACTAAATTAACTTGAAAGAAATCTGAATCTGAAGAGGTTAAACTGCCAACAATGTCAAAAGATCCAATACCAATATCCGAAATAAAAGTCGGAGATGGCCGCAAGTCACTGAGATCGACGGTCAATCTATCGTTATAAATGACGGTAGCGTTAGCAATAGATGATAAAAGAACCGTTAGGCACGCAATTAAGCGAAATAGATAGGTCATCCTTATTCTCCAGTTTCCAATGTATATTTAACCCTAACGCCATCTTCGAAACGTCGCTGGGTATTTGTTATTATTGTTGATAGGAACCACTAGGCACCCGAATAAGTGAGCTCGATATTCAAGCGAGGGAGAGGCAATAAGCAGCTCAATCCATCGAGGGCTATATCAAACTAAACAGCTTAATTATCAACCATATTTAATTTAAAAAGCAAGCCCAATATCTGTCATGAGATTATAATGATAAGCTACTGATAAATATGTATAAACCCAACAAACTTAAATTGCTTTGTGCAGACTTTTCATAAGCTGGTAGCGAATCACTCAATGCGCAATCGTCAAATTTTATTTATCTCAAAAAAAGAACCTGTCATAGAGCGAATAATAAAATCGCCGAACACCGCCAATTCTTCGTGTGATAATTAAACGCATTGCCTTTAATATAGACTTGAATCAGCCCATGCAATGGCCAATAACCCGCATGGAGACTGGATCGGGCTGAACGTCATACCGCCATGCTACTGAAGCAAAATGTCTAAAGACCGTTTAATGGTTGCAGGGACTATTTTCTATTGTCTTTAACATCCAGTCATTGCTAATGAGGGCACAACTCACGCTACTTGCATTCAACTGGAGTTTATCATCGGTCAATGGCAATCTTATCTGAGTCGCGCATTAAAATTATTGTACAATGGGTGAGTTTTCTTAAAACACGATGGTTAGTTAAGACTATGGATACCAATAAAGACAAGATTGCATCACTGTTTAACACATGGAATGCTGCTTTAAAGACGGGCGACCCAAGTAAGGTAGCATCCCTTTATGAAAAAGACGCCATTTTACTGCCTACCGTATCGAATAAAGTTCGACATAACTGCAGTGAAATTGAAGACTACTTTGTCAATTTTCTGAGCAAAGCACCACAGGGCAACATTGATGAATCGAATGTACGCATCTTTGACCAACTGGCCATTAACTCGGGCGTCTATACGTTTACTTTTAAAGACGGCACTACAGTGCAGGCACGTTTCACCTTTGTTTATTGTTGGAACGGCAATCAATGGATGATTGTTGAGCATCATTCATCACAAATGCCGGAGTAAACTTTAATGTGTCTGGCGGTAAGACTGAATCTGTTCGAAACTGTTCGCTCACCGGCGCATGGCCTGTCGGTAGGTCATGTGAGTACCGATAATAATAACGAATACCCTGATCGTTGCAGAGTAACGACGTGTCGTCATCGCGCTGAAAGTAGAAGTATACTCATTAATTTTAAGGTTACATCACAACTCTATTTATGATGCGCGCAATGACTTTTTTCCTGTGCAACCTACATCTATTTTGCAAAAAACGTCGCCTTTCTAAGCCACATTTCTGCAGTTAGCAATGATGAAACGCGACTGTTTTCAAAGACCTTTATAAATGCATAACCTGGTATTCATAATCCATTTGATTACTATTGTCACTACGAACTTATAAGAGTAAAGTCGATACTGATTTGTAACAATTAGTCAGCTTAACCGTTCATTCATCTAGAGGTAGGTTTTCATGCCGCAGCTGAACAATTCAAATAATACATTGAGAGCCTCGCTAAATCTGTGTCAAAGTGTCGCTGAATTATCGGGTTTAGCGACGTTGCTAATTCTAATAGCAGTGAACGTTTATGCCGTTCCAGCGTGTGAAAACCACAATCCCAATCGTAATGCCTATTTTGGCGACCTACATGTGCACACAGCTATCTCTGCCGACGCAGTTGGCTATGACGTCACTATTCGTCCCGACGAGGCCTATCGCTACGCCTTCGGCGGCATTGCCAACTTGCCCTCCGTGACAGGCGAAGTTATGCGGCAATTTCAAAATCCGCGACCGCTCGATTTTATGGCGGTAACCGACCACGCTGAACAGATGGGCGAAGTGGTGGTCTGTCAAGATAGCTCAAGCGAAGGTTATAACAGCGAGTACTGCAAGGTCATGCGCAATTCGGCCGGCACTAATCCTTGGATAATGATTAAGGGCATCGTGTCTCCTTTTGCCCGCCATGACAAAGAAGTTTGCGGTAAAGATGGCCAGCGCTGCAAAGTCGGCCAAACCAAAGTCTGGCAAGAAACCCAACAGGCAGCAGAAAACTGGAACAGTGAATGCAAGCACACCGCCTTTGTTGCTTATGAATACAGCTCTTTTCGCCTAGGCTCAAACCTTCACCGTAATGTTATCTTTCGCAACGACAAAGTGCCTACCGCACCGGTAAGCCATATCGAAGCACCGCATGACTACCAATTATGGCAGTGGTTAGCAAGCGACTGCTTAGATGCCGATAACGGCTGTGATGTGCTTGCCATTCCTCACAATATGAACATCAGCAACGGCCGCATGTTTTCATTAAATTACCCCGGTGCTTGGACACGCAATGCCAAAGCTAAAATGGCAACATTGCGCATGCGCGTTGAGCCTATTATTGAAGTTATGCAGCATAAGGGTGACTCCGAGTGCCGAAACGGTCTACCTGGGGTGCAAGGCGGAGTCGATGAACTTTGTAATTTTGAAAAAATGGAAGACACTATTTTTACAAATAAAGACGGCGAACGTAATGTCGGTGAATGCTATGAAGGCCCGGCCTCTCACTGGGTTCCTCACCTAGGACCATCGTGCCTGTCCCGACAAAGCTACGCTCGCACGGCTTTAATAGAAGGGCTAAGACAAGAAAAAGAAATTGGCGTTAACCCCTTTAAGTTTGGCCTCTCTGCGTCTACCGATACCCACAATGCCATTGGTGGCACGGTAGACGAAGACAACTTCCCAGGACATATTGGCAAAGCGGATGCCAATGTGCTGACTAGAATCTCGACCAGAAAAGGTAAAACAGGCGGTATATCCACGAATCCTGGCGGCTTAATTGGCGTTTGGGCCGAAGAAAATACCCGTGATGCTATTTTTGATGCCATGCAACGTCGTGAAGTTTTTGGTACCAGTGGACCACGAATAAAAGTGCGATTTTACGGCGGTTGGGAATTTGACGAAACGCTTTGCAGCAACAGTGATCACCTTGCCATAGCAGATACCCACGGCGTGCCTATGGGACAAGATTTGCCATCAAGTTCTAGCGCTGCGCCCAGTTTTTTAGTTCAAGCCCAAGCTGATCCCGGTGGCTTCGATGTGGCGCCAGGAACGCATCTTCAAAAAGTACAGGTGATTAAGGGCTGGATCGGCGACGAAGGCGATCATCATCAAAAAGTTTACGATGTTGCTGGCAATGCGGATAACAGTGCCCATGTTAATTTCGACACTTGTGAGCCGATCGGCACAGGCCATCGCAGTCTCTGCGCCGTTTGGCAAGACCCCGAATTCGATGCTTCGAAGCGTGCCGTCTATTATGTACGGGCCGTTGAAAATCCCAGTTGCCGATACTCACAACACGATTGTATTTCACTGCCAGAAGATCAACGGCCCGCTTCATGCAACAACGGGTTGTTTGCCAAATCTATACAAGAACGCGCTTGGTCGTCACCGATCTGGTATACGCCTTAAGCACGCCTCTCAAACAATAGAAATACACCCGCGGCATTTCTATCGTAGAACTGCAAGAGTCATTAAACGCACCTACATACAGTCAATCAATGCGTCTCGCCGTGGCTTTAGTACTCTGGCAATATCGCCTCAGCCAGCTTGAACAGGGATAATAGCAACGGGGATATTACCCATTCTTGGCATGCCCGTAATAGGGTCATAATCAACTTCAGTGCGGATTAATCGGCCGGTGTTACTGCCCAATTCATGATAGCGATGGTCTTCGTCAACCAGCCCACCAAACGCATGCGCCATTGCCACGACTCCAGGTAAAAGCGAGGCATCACTTTCGACGATGGCCGGTATTGAATCGTGTTCAGTTGATATATCGACCCTGTCGCCATTACTAATTCCAAGCGAGTTAAGGTCGTCGGGGTGCATCCATAATGGATTCCACCGCTTGTCGCCAGTGAGTTTTTTAATTGAGCGACCCACAGAGTTCATAAAATTATTGTGCCGCCGAGGAATGTACCTAAATGGGTAATCTGGCGTGTGATGTTGTAAACGGTAATCTTGGGCATAAACATCAGCCAATTGCGACATCATAAAATCGTTCGCTAAGGCAAGGCGCGCTTCGCAATCGGGATCTTTTTCGGCAACAACAACATCACTGTCAAAGACATGGCCGTGCGGATACTGTTTAACTTCGGTCAGCGGAATGCGTGATTGGCTACAGATATGCTCATAAATAGCTTCGGTGGTTGGCTTTTTATTTATATCCAACACCATCATCGCCATTGGCGACTCGACGTATTTTGCCGTTCCAAAAAATGCAACGTACGTCAACTCTAACTCAAGATGCTTTGCCATATCGTAAAAGAATTCCCATTCTTCGACCACATCCGAGCCTGCGGGCGGGTCCGAAATTCTTGGCGAATATTGTGCATAGGCACTTGGAAAACCAATACCTGTCCCGAAAAATTTGATTGCTTCACCGCTTTGGCTCATGCCGGGGGTTTCAAGCGAGTGCTTGCAGGCAATGACATAGTCAGCCAATCGCGCGGTTGAGGACATCTCAACGTCAAAAGTTAATAGCAGATCGAGCTTTTCCATCGCACGCTGCGTTTTACGCTGGTCGGGCCAAGCGGCCATTGGGTTGCCACCTATGCAAATGAGCGCTCTCACCTGCCCTTCGCCTTCCAGCAGAATTTCATCCGCCAAGGCAGCGGTGGGCATGCCAGCAGCCGTATCCGTTAAATTACGTACGCGAAGGGTTTCACCAAAGCCCCAACCTTTAAACGGCGCCAATGGCTGCGCTTTAGGTGTATAGGCCGGCAACATGGCATTGGGTCGCGTCACTTTATCACCGGCATGCGTGTAGGCAGCACAAATCGTATTTAAACACGCGAGCAAATATTCTTTGAGATTGCAGTACATAGAAAAGCTACTGCCGGTACCGCTGTTACCGTGCTTTACTGTTGCCTTAGCAAAGGTTCTTGCCGCTGCGATGAGGTCATCGGCAGCGATACCAGCACGATCAGCAACGTATTTTGGTGTGAAACCTGCAACACGTTCTTTTAGCGTGCTAAAGCCTTCAGTATTATCGGCAACAAACGACTCATCGTAGAGTTGCTCTAAAATGATCACATTTAACATTCCCGCTAGGACCGTATGGTCTTCGCCAGGACGACTTTGCAAGTGAATATCGGCCTTTCTTGCAGTATCAGAGACACGGGGATCAATCACAATCAACTTCAATCCACGAGCGAGCGCCTGCTTTAATTTTTGGGCAGGATTTTGTCCATGAATTCCCGCCGCTTTTGAAATGATCGGATTAACGCCCATCAATAACCAGGCATCGGCACGATCAAAGTCGGGCTCGCCGCCCAGCCACTTACCGTGTGCAGCAAGTGAAATCTGTTTACCCGGCTGATCGATGGTATTAGAGGTAAAAAACATGCGTGAGCCAATCGCACGCAAAAATGCATTGCCGGTTCCAGCAGCGGCTGGGTAACCCACATTCGGTGTGCCCACATAAATGGCAACCGAACGTGGACCATACGTATCGATTAAAGACCGTATTTTCTCTGCAGCTTCTTTCGCCGCCTGCTCACTTTGTATCGTCGCAAAACTGCCGTCATGTTGTCTTTTAAGGCTATGTAGTAAACGGCCTGCATGGTTGTGCATCTCGGGCAACGCCCGCCCCTTCGGGCAGGTATAGCCTTTAAAGAGTGGGTTGTCCGGGTCACCCGTCACCTTTGTCACTTTGCGACGTCCGCTATCATCTTCAACACTGGCCAGCACGCCACAATGCGCAATGCATAAGCGGCACAGGGTCGGTACAGTTTGAGTATTATTATTTTTATCGACTTCAGTCATAGGCTGGCTCATAGGGCAGTTATTGAATAAGCATCATATTAGGATTACTGTAAACTGATTTCAGGATATAGCCAATCGTAATTCGTTATTAAACTCCAATTATTTATTAAATATATGCAAGTCAGCATATCTTACTAATAAGACATCACAGCTGATAAACTCTTAATTCTCAATAACTAAGAATACAAACTTTTAAAACCATTTAACCAGCTACTCACACCACTAAGAGAAAGCGTTTTTTAAGCCTATGATTAAATTGAAATTTTAATATTATTAAGTGCAGATTGCTTAGTTAATAGCGTTTAAGTCTTAATATATAGCTTATTTTAATTCCCTTTGATAAGATAAATTGATAATAATAATTAAGAATTGATCACTATTTTTCAAAATAACGCTCGCTATGAATAATTAAAATAAAAACGCATCATTACTTTTTACGGCTCTCCGATCTAATAAGAGGTAATTACAATGTTAAGGCTGCTTTCAATTCTCACTATATTCACTTCCTTGAACTGTTGGGCGCCGCATTATAGTGACTGGTCTGGTGTTAGATTTGAGGATTGGAAGATTGCACCAACATTAGCCTCAGGAGGAAGTTTTGCCGAGCATTATTCTATTCATAACGATCAAATTGCCGTTCTTGAGCATTATGAATATGCCAGAAATAATTTAATCAGTGAAGCAATTGCTGGCAGTGGCGTAGCCAGAAAAGATCCATCACAGGTTAATATTTATCAATTTGACGGCACGGACTGGAATCTAACAAGCTCTTTGCTTGAGCCCGATATCATAGAGGCAACACCGTATGTTAGCCCAGAAGAGCCCAGTGTTATTATTTCAAGCGAAACTGGTTTTGGTCAAAGCTTGATAATTAGGAATGATATATTATTTATTGGTATGCCCTCTTTAGGTGCGGCTTCGCTTTATGCGAAGCAACCGCATCCAACAATACCTGAGTCGCATGTCTGGACACACCACAATGATATTTTACCCTTAGCCGTATCATTACCCACCGAAGGTTTTGGAAAAAGAATGGCTTTTTCTGAGGAGGTATTAATCATCCAGAATGATCAGGGGGCATTATTTGTTCACAAGAAAAACGGTGTGGCTTTAAAATGGGAACTTGATCAAGAAATTTATATTGATGAACCATGCTTCAGTAAAGATTTTGAATTAAGTGGAAATACATTAATGATTGGCTCAAAGGATGGATGCACTGGAAAGGTATGGATCTTTGAAAGCAATGGTGACAAATTCAATTTAACTGAAACACATTTTAGCCCCGATCCATCACCGCACCCTGCAGATTCAGAATTTGGTCACAGTGTTTCAATTAATGGTAACAATGTATTAATTACTCATTCTAGGTATCAATTAAATCAGCATGGTTTTAGTGGCGCCGCCGGCATTGCATACATTGGTAAAAAAGCGCCTGGTTTGCCTTTGAATATGACGAGTATACTAAATCCGAATGATGCTGGAACCGGTGAATTTGGCTGGGATGCCGATATATTAGATAACAAGGCTCTTGTTAATGACCCTTACTTCTCTTCTGTGGTTGATGGCTCTATAACCGAGTCAGGACTAGGGATGAATTATCTCTATGTAAAAACAGCTGAAGATACTTGGGAAAATCTATCCAAATTAAGTAGGTCGGATGCCGCTGCTATTTCTTGGTTTGGGCGCTCCGGGGTTGAGATAACTGATAGCGACTTTGCAGTCGTTGCTGATCCTTACTCTGAATCGGGAACACACCCAGCTAGTGCTTTTGGTGGCCTCTATATTTATGACCTTAGAGAGATGGAAGGACTCTATGTCGAGCCCATTTACGATGAGGATATTCCAGCGATAGGAGTAATTGGGTCATTAATGCTGGCTTTGTCAATACTCGCCGTGGGTTGGTCTCGAACAAGAAAACGATAAATGATATCGAATAAAACACAATTTTTAACGTAGCATAACTTTTTCTTCGCTGCTGAAGATTAACAGGTTTGATAAAAATGCTTATCTCATTATCTCGATGTTTAATCCTCACACTGACGCTCAGCATACCGTTACTGTCAAAAGCGGTGTATCCTGATTTAATTCAAGCGAATCTAACCAATTTACATTATATCGAAGAAATTTCTAAGTTTCGCTCTGGCGCTGGTCATGAATTTTATTATGACGCTACTTTTCCTTTCGGCGCCACTGATAGCTCAGAACCACCCAGTAGCATGAAGCATTATCTTTCGCCCTTTAACCAATACAAAGACAGTAACGGGACGAATGACTTAATACCCATCTATGCGCCATTTACAGGTAACATTAACCGCGTCACAAATGAAAGCTGCTGTGGCCATATCAATAAAAGAGTCGAGATTCAGTCGCTTGATAATAGCGCATACACGCTGATTATTTTTCACATCAATCTAAATGAAACCTACCCTCAAATTTATAATGATTGGCCGGCACACTTGTGGCCTGCACATTTGCCTGATGACAGTGAGTATGAAACGGTATCGGTTAACACCGGTGATTTGCTTGGCTATGCCGATTTAAGAGGCGTTAATGATTTTGATATCGCGGTACTGTGGGAAGATGGGGGCGACCGTTACTGGGTGAGTTATTTTGAGTTACTCTCGACAGCAGTAGCAGACGAATACCTTAGACGAGGCATCAGTCTTGAAGCACTCTCTGTTTCTCAATCAACTCGATTAGCTGAGCCGGTCACTTGGTGGGGGGGTCGCAATGATGACGATTGGGTGTTGCTGCTAACGCCTTATCCTATTCCCGCTATCGGGGGCATAGGCTTCATTGCATTAGGGATATCGATACTCAGTCTCGGTGTGGTGAAACTAAAAAAAAGGGTCTTTGTTAATCACTCGTGCAACTAGCGACTCTTTCTACTCATAATGCTTAATATGAACATGAATTTAATATCAACTAACAATCATAAGGCATTGATTAGAATGGCCTTGTCATATTAACTCACCCAAAGACAGCTCATCACAACGCACACGGTTAAATGAACTTACAGAAATGACCCGCTGTAAAACTTCGATATGATAAACACAGTAAACCTCTGCTGCTTAAAAGGCAGCAGAATTTTATGGCGCCTTTTCGTTAGTTTATCGCTATAAGCTGGCCTCAATACTGAACAAAAAAATAGGAGCGGTAAATGTCAACGAATGCGCAATTATCCAATATATTACGCATCAGTTCTGACTGTCATGCAGACGCACTTCCCGCTACGTACTTGGACCATATGCCAACCAAATATCACGAGGCTGCCGATCACTGGTGGTTGGACTATGCAAAAGAAATGATTCAAGGAACAGGGACTTTCTTCGACCAAGAAGCATTAGAGGAATTTTCGGAACTCAGTGGCTAAGAAGGCACAACGAGATTTAATGCCGCTTCTGTCGCAGCGATAGCGGAAGCTGCTGCTGTTCTGGCTTTACTGAATGATGAATCAAGCCCTTTTGCACCGCGACGCGGTGAATTGTATGCCGATGCACGATTGCAAGAATTGGAAGACGACGGCATTGCTGCCGAGCTCATCTTCCCTCAATGGCGCTCTTTGGCGCAGGTCTCACGCAGTATCGAAATGAAGCCAGTTCAGAGCATAACCTTGAGAAAAACCGTGCTTATAACCGGTGGCTCGCTGATTTATGTGATACTAATCCCGGTCGCCATGCCGGCGTGGCTCTTATTAATGTCGATAATATTACTGTAACGGTTGAAGACGTTCGTCAAGCCAAGTAGTTAAACTTATTTGGCGGCATTATGCTTCCCGTCAGCACTGACTCTCATCCCTTTTATCACCACCCAAGGTATGAGCCATTATGGGCAGTTTGCAGCGAATTGAATATGCCTATCCATGTTCACTCGGGCTGGTCACCTGATCATGGTGATGTGCCCAGTGCACCCGCAATGTTTATAAGCGAAGTGGATATGTGGGCACATCGCCCATGTTCAGTCTTAGTATGGTTAGGTATTTTTTTGAAGGATACCCTAACTTAAAGTGTGTTTTTACTGAGACCGGCTGCTCATGAATTTATCGCAGGTGATACTGAAGGTGCATTCCCTGGTGAACAAGAAGATAACGAGTTTACTGATATGCAATCGGGTACAGGAATATTCTCTTTACTTACCAGATACTCTATTTCAGACCCTTCGTCTGCGCCTGAATTATGTGACGAAAATTCAATTAACGATGTCTGCTTCGGTAGGTTTATCATACATAAATCTTATAGGCTTGATGAAAATAATTTTCTTACGCCAGTACCAAGCCCAACCAGCTTCTGGTTATTTGCTTCGAGTTCAGCAGGCTTAGGATTAGCCAGAAAAAATATGTTTAACTCTCTAGCGAAGAGCGATGACTCATCTATAACTTTTTAATTTTTTAAAAATTAACACTGTTCAGAGGCATGAGTCAGGCATCGGCGCGATCAAAATCAGATTCACCGCCCAACCACTTACCATGCGCAGCAAGATCCATGATCCGTAAGGTTTGATCTCCGTAGTTTGTCACGGCTAACTTATTGTTACGCACGTCAAGTCCATGAGGCATGCCCATCCCTTCGATTGATCGAGATAACGATAATCTTCCGTCATCTGATAAACTGAATACATCAACACGATCCAGGTACTGATTGGCGGCATATATCTCACCGTCGTAGGCTTTACAGGCATCGAGATGCCCTTTACCCTTCCAACGACTGATGAATACAGGCTCAGTTAAACGCAGATCTTCGGGAACTTTATAAACATAGGCCGTCGCGAACATCCACCACTGCTTACTTAAAATACGCGCGCTTGCGGTGCCAACTTTAATATGGTCGGTGCGCGCAAAGACCACCGCATAACCATTTATAAACGCGATATCTTGACACTGCTGATCAGTATCAATTTGATGAATAACTGTCTTAGACTGCCAATCGACAATCTGATGACATTTATTCTTAGCGCCGCAATAAGCCAACCATAATAAGCCTGGATGACCCGGTATGAATCGAACGCCATGGAGACCTTTGTAGTTATTCAGATCTAATTCTTGCTCAAAAGAAATTTCATTGTCTGTCAGGCGATATATCCCCACAGAACCTTGATAAAAATTACTGACAACAATAAGGTTATCCTGAAAATCTATTAAATCTGTTTGCACACAAGATCCATCAGAAATGACAGTTGGATGCGTGTTTATGATCTCTAGCGCGCCATTTTTTAAGACCGTTAAATAAATTAGCTTGTCATTAAAATCAGCACAAATCATACGGGTATCATCAACAAAGTTAACCGAAGTCAAGCCACTGTTGCGTGTCTTGTCTTTAATAGTAACCAGGTGAGGCTCTTCTACCACTGGAAATTTATGAATTTCAACGGAGGACATTTTTTTCTCCTTGCTTACCCATGCTTACCCATGCT
>DDED01000091.1:0-5361 GCA_002336035.1 Cellvibrionales bacterium UBA1963 | reverse complement strand
CTTACCCATGCTTACCCATGCTTAAACATTAAAATTATTTTATACCGCCATTCCAGCCCGTTAACGAATGGCTTAATAACGCCAGTGTAAAGATTGTTTCTGTCGTCAGTGCTATCTACACTGTTGTAAATCGTTATATTATTAAATATAACAGGTATAAAAAAACCTTTAAACCCATATAATAACGTTTGATGAGTGGTTGAATCGACTCTGAATCTTTTTTTTGATAAGAGATGGCATCGATAGGGTTGATTTTTGAGTAAATTTTAAAGTTTCTGAGTCCAAACATACCCTCACATAAACAGTTAACTGTCTGGGGATAAATAATGTAAACAAAGATTTTAACCGCAAGAAAACTTACAATCAGCCTTTGATACTCAAGCAGACGGTTCAAAAAACTTTAAATGGCAAACTGCTATGCCGAAAGCAAACCAGAGGTCAACATGCGACTCATTGAGGTAACGCGAGCACGTATGACTTCAGGCTCAAAAGTATCGCGACCAATAATACTGTTAATTTGCGGCTGCAACAGGACAGGACCGAGCTGAAGAAATATAAACTGAAACACAGCCCAAGTGCTATCCCTTTGTTGCGGCAACTGTTGCACGGTATCAAGACGTTCAACAAACACTTTTACTGTTTCGAAATAAACAGCAAACGACTCTCTTGCTGGCTTATCATTTCGCATGGCTAACTGGCCAAGGTACTGAAAATATTTTATTTTTGGCGAGACCTCGGCGATTAATCGCTGCGTCATTTCTTCAACTTGCTGTTCAGCCGACCCAGTCTCTGAACGGCCAAATACAGCAGCAAAAATCGCGGCCACCTCTCTTTCTACTGCCGTATCACAGGCTGATATCAATCCCGCTTTTGAGCCAAAGTAATGCCGAACCAAACCCAGAGAAACATCAGCCTTAATAGCGACTTCACGCATATTAAGCGATGTAAACCCCCGTTTGGCCACAATATCAATGGCGGCGCTGACTAAATCGTAACATCGATCAATCTGTTTATTTGCCTTTGGTCGGCCCACTTTACGATTATGTGACATGTTATCCTCTAGCATTTGAATTAATTATACATTTGTATAATAATAAAAAAAATACATTCCGTAAACCCACCACTAATGAGGAGATCTTCGATGGTCAGCGCCCAATCTGGTTCACAATCGGTGTTTAATGACACTTATGTGGACGCTCGCACGATGTTTATTGGTGAGGCCAATAAAACGGGGGCAATCACTGAATCGTTTGAACACCCAGCAAGGCAAGGCCCTCATGGCGAGACATTAACCGCTGGTGCATTAACAATGGATACCGCCTGGATAGGACCTCGCGACGCAACAGCCGTAATGGTGATGATTTGCGGAACTCATGGGCCAGAAAGCTTTACCGGCGCGGCATTACAACTAGACTGGCTTCAACAACACAAACAACTGCCATCAGCGTCAATGGCGATGCTACTGATTCATGCCGCTAATCCATTTGGCTGGGCATATTGCAGTCGCACCACCGAAAACAATGTTGACCTAAACCGCAATTTTATCGACCATTCACACCCGCCTGAGCAAGGCGCATTAACCCAACCGATTCAAAAGTTACTGAGCCGTTCAAGCGCTAAAGGGCCACACTTTAAAAGAATACTGTTCGGGCTTGTTAAACGACTATTGCGTATTGGCCCTACTAAAATACTTGATGAGATATCACAAGGCCAATACAGTCATCCGAATGGCATTGGCTTTGGAGGAAACAGCGCCGAGTGGTCAAACCTAACGCTTCGCTCAATTTTTACTCGTCAGCTGAGGCATGCTGAGCGAGTCACTATTATCGATTGGCATACCGGTATCGGAAAATACGGCAAACCATGCTTTTTATGCTTTGATCATCCTAATACCGATGAATACAAACGCGCACGCCGTATGTGGGGCGCCGGCATTGACAATAGCAATGCGAGTTACTCTTCTGGAAAACGTCCCAGTTACCAAGGTTTATTAATTAATGCTCTGCGTGACACGGCGCAAGCGACAGGCGCCAAGACAACGAGCTGTGTGATCGAATTTGGCACTTATTCCAACATCAAAATGCTTAAAGCTTTACTCATAGATCGATGGTTACGTTGCGCTGCAAACGCTGCGAAGCCTGAAACGAAAATAAAATTACAGACGCAAATGCTGCGCTTATTTTATCCAAGCGACCCATATTGGCGCGCCAGCGTTTTAAAAAGTGGCAACGCCATTATCTTAAAAAGTCTAGCCAGCCTTCATGATCAAATGATGGAGCCGTGAATCCGATGACCTTTGATCATGCTGTTGTTTATGTGCCTAATTTGAGCCAAGCGATAAACAATTTCACTCAGCTAGGTTTTATCGTTGTACCCGGCGGCGAGCATAATCATACACATAACGCTCTGATTATTTTTAATGATCGATCGTATGTCGAGTTATTATCGTTAAAACCTACGTGGTATCGCCCACTGCTTCGGTTAACAGCAGTCATGGGCCTTATCGCCTGTCTTGCTGATAGAAGAACGGATGTCTCTTGGCGCTTCATGCGCTGGATAACACAAAGCTATGGCGCTGTTGATTGGTGCGTTCGGGTCGACAATGTTGATGCTGCACTTGACCAACTTAAACCGATTAACGTCCCTACTCTTAAAAGCCAAATGCAGTTTCGGCGCCGACCCGACGGAAAAATTGCCCGCTGGATGCTCGGCAGTCCCAAAGACCTTGACCTGCCATTTTTGATAAGCGATGTAACAGCGGCAGAAATACGTGCACCATTGGGCGAACACACTAAACACCCGAATGGAGCTCAGCGCGTAAAACAAATAAATATTTCACTTGATGGGACACGCGGTGACTCTCAGCGCAGCGTTAACCGTCTCAAGACGTTTCTGAGTGTATCCGCTGGCGATAAAAATACAGGAAAAGACATTTTTACGCTGGAAAATATCACCGTCTGCATCGCAAAAAAACCTAATACAGCAGGTAGGTTCAGCTTAGAACTCAGCTACGATGGCGATAGCCGACAGCAACTTGACAATAGCACCACTTGTGGCATCACTGTTTGGCTTAGCCCCGACCATTAAGCCTCATTACTGGGTAATCACACACACTCAATAAAAAAATTTCATCAAACATTGTTAATGTCGCCATAAATATAGACGAGAAACTTATCAGTACGCCAATGTTTCAAGAGAGTCATCTTTTAAAAGAAAATTTTTTAGGGAATGAAACCATGGAAATTAAACCAGCACATGCCAACGCACTTTTTGACGTCATTGAATCGCACACGCCGGAATGCTCACTAGGTGAAAATTATCGTGCTTGGTTAATTGCATCTATGCAACAAATACGCGCCGATTTTAATCGATCGGCTGATACGCATTTACAAAAATTCAATTTACATGCGTACGACAACGTTCATATTTATCTCAAAGATGAATCGTCGCACCCCACCGGTAGTTTAAAGCATCGTCTGGCTCGGTCGCTTATCTTATATGGACTTTGCAACGGAAAAATTGGCCCTAACACCTATTTAATTGAAGCTTCATCCGGAAGTACGGCCGTTTCAGAAGCGTATTTTGCGCAATTGCTTAAACTGCCTTTTATTGCTGTGGTTCCAAAAGAAACGTCAAGCGAAAAGCTGATTCAAATTGCTCGTTATGGCGGTAAAACTCTCCAAGTAGACGCCGAGGATATTTACAAAGAAGCGCAGCGACTGGCGACTGAGCTCGGTGGATATTATCTTGATCAATTTACTAATGCAGAACGCGCAACTGACTGGAGAAGCAATAATAATATTGCCGAAAGTCTGTTTCAGCAAATGGAAAATGAAACACATTCATCACCGGATTGGATTGTTATTGGCGCAGGCACCGGCGGAACATCTGCCACATTAGGTCGCTATGTTCGCTACCAAGCTCATAACTTTGGTCACACAAGAGTGTGCGTTGCTGACCCAGAAAATTCGGCTTTTTTTGACGGCTATCGCAACAAGAATCCACACCATCAAGTTCATTTGCGATCACAAATAGAAGGCGTCGGCAGACCACGTATTGAGCCATCATTTATTAGTAATGTTGTCGATCGGATGCTTAAAGTACCCGATCAATTAAGTTTCGCAGCTATTTGGTGGATACGCGAAAAAACAGGTCAAGCATACGGACCTTCAACAGGACTGAATATTTGCGGTACACTATTTTTAGCCCAAGAAATGGCAGCGAAAGAAAAATCCGGCAGCATAGTAACGCTTATCTGCGACAGTGGCGAAAGGTATATGGACACCTGCTACTCAAGAAAATGGCTCGTCAGCCGAGGCATTGATATTGACAAGGAGTTGACCACGCTGAAATTAGCGTTGGCGCAATAATAAAGTGTTTAAAGACTTCAAGCATGGCTCGGACCTTGTTCACCAGCGATAAGCTTGTACTGACAGCTCGTCAAATCAAAATGATGGTTGGCTTTGGCGCCGCTTTATTTCATGAGCCGTATCCTTTTAGCATTATGCAATGACGATGATGCCACAGTTCAGGCGCGCTATACTTTTGTTTATTGATGGAACGGTAATCAATGGCTAATTGTGGAGCATCCTCCGCTTATTTCTCGGTTAAGCTAAGCTACTTTGGCCGAGGTTGGAGTGCTCATCAGGCACCAAACAAGCTAGTAATTGAGCCTCCCATTCCTGATCAATTTCATCCGCTATAATCTCAATGCGACTTTCTAGCGCATCATCAAGTGTGATTTCCGTTAATTCATCGCTGGTGAGGTTATAACCATAAACGCCTGCTTGAGTAATAAAGACAGCTTTCATTCGCTCAACGGATAAACTTTGAAAAAATAAAACCAATTGGCTCTTGCAAAATACTCT
The DNA here is from genome assembly GCA_002336035.1 of Cellvibrionales bacterium UBA1963. Lineage (GTDB taxonomy): Bacteria > Pseudomonadota > Gammaproteobacteria > Pseudomonadales > UBA7434 > UBA7434. Next base: position 493 of record DDED01000091.1, on the reverse strand, counting down.
TGATGACTCAAATCGCCAACCGGCACTGGTAAAACTTTCGCCTTGATTGATTGCTTTCATATAGCCAATTTTCGGTATCGGCAGATCAGAAAAATCTTGCTTAGCAGAAGACTGATGACTTGAATTAAGATGGCCACCTGACTTAGGACTGACTGAAAGACGCGTAGGCCCTGTTAAGGCATCAAGCGTTAACTGCCCATGCTGAGCAAACATGATCTCAGTTTTGTCTGAAGCATTTGCTTTTATATAGCGAACAAGCTGCGCTTTATCGTTTGCTTGATAAAGATCCTCTTTATTACCAACCACGACATCAGCGATAGCAATTTGCTGATTAAAAATATCATGACTAGTGTAACGTTTATCCGATAATTTTCGGGCGTCGACTAAAGTCATTATTTTTTCAATTGATAGTACATCGGCATAGTGTTCTGATGATAAAACTTGCATCACTTCAATGGGATGACCAAGTCCGGTGGGTTAAATCAATAGTCGA
>DDED01000084.1:2431-9869 GCA_002336035.1 Cellvibrionales bacterium UBA1963 | reverse complement strand
TGCTGCCGGTGATTCATACAACGATACGACGATGTTGGCTGAGGCGGAAGTCGGTATTTTATTTCATGCGCCTCAAAATGTTAAAGATGAATTCCCACAGTTCAAATCTGTCGATACGTTCGCTGATTTGAAGCAAGCTTTTTTAGATGCCAGCGAGAGAGATTTGTCGCTGTGATTGAATTTTATTAACGTCTTCGGTTTAGTTTGACGCCAAAGCAGTTAATAAATTATTGATTTTTTGGAGGCTCTCTTGGTATTCAGCTTCAACCTCAGAGTCTGCAACTATTCCGCCTCCGCCCCAGCAATTAACTTGCCCAAAATGCCTTTTTTGGTCTTCTGAAAAGAGCAGGCTGCGTATCAGTATATTTGAATCCATGTCTCCTGAATTATTAATGTAAGCTACGGACCCACAATAAATTGAGCGAGAAAAGTTCTCAAGCTGGTCGATGATCTCCATTGATCTTCGCTTGGGTGCGCCAGTAACTGAGCCTCCTGGAAGGGTGTTAAGCAGAAGTGTAAGCGAGTCAATTGTGTCGCTCCGGGTCAATTGACCTTCGACGGTGCTGACCATATGGTGAACATTGGGATGAGTTTCTATTTGAAATAATGATGGAACTTTGACGCTACCCAATACGCAGGACTTACCAAGATCATTTCGCATTAAATCAACGATCATTAAATTCTCTGCACGATCTTTTTCAGAACCACTGAGTTCAGCCATAAGTGTTGCATCTTCGAGGCTATTGTTGGCTCTTTTTCTAGTCCCTTTAATGGGCTGGGTTTTCACGGTTGTTTCATTTACTTGGATAAACCTTTCTGGTGATAAGCTGGCTAATGCTGAATGCGGTAGCTCAAAGTACACGGCAAAAGGTGTCGGTGAAACCGTTCTTAGCTGGCGATAAGCTTGCCACGGGTCGCCATCATAATGGGCAGAAAATTGTTGGGCAAAATTTATTTGGTAGCAATCACCCGCGTTAATAAAGTCTTTGGTCTTTTCAAATAATTGGCTGTAGGCGTCTTTGTTTCCATTAACATGCCACTCTGAGGTGAGTGTTAACAGCTGGATCTCTTGAGATCTTGTGCGCTTGTTAAGTACGGTAAGAAGTGTCTTCACTCTATCGCTGCTGCATTTTGGATCAGCCAATAGCCATGCCAATTGCTGCTGATGATCTTGAACAATGGCCCATTGGTAGATACCAATAATAAGACTCGGCCAGGACGGTTTTTGCTCTGGTGCTTTTATTGCATTTAGGGGCATACCAAAATCATAACTAAAGACGCCAATCGCCCCCGATACAAAAGGGCTGTGTTCATGGCAGCTATTTTTGGTGGTATATCGATTAAGTGTTTCATTAATGAGCTCAAAGCCATGGGCATTAAAATATGCCTCTGAAAGATGGATGTACTCAATAGAATCACGATTAGCTATTGAGCTGAAATCTTCTCTGAGCCAAGAGCTAAGCACAGCCACCGGCTGGGCTGCAATGATATCAAAGCGGCCGTTGGTGGCGTTTGCGTTGCTATCCAGTAAGATCGGCAAGTCAAGATGACGAATACGCTCAAAGTAATCGCAGCTATTGCTGTGATAGGGAATAGACGTAACTTGCGTGCAAGGCCTTGTTGTCATAGCGAAAAGCCAAAATGAAAAGGCAAAACTTGGCTGTTTCTTGGCCGCGTTATAGACGAAAAAGACATAATAACGTCGGTTAAGTGCTTCTCGAGATGGCTTTGGTCAATTGACATAAGTTATTAATTACAATACAGTTCTGGGCTTTAATAGAGTTTAAATAACAGGCTTTGCACCAGTAAATATAGCTTGCGATTTGCTCCATTTGACGGAACACTGAATAATTGGGTATCTGCCACATACATACCAGTGTGTTGGTTACGGTACCTGAGTGCATACCTTGGTGAAATAGGGCAAGCATTGAAGCTGATATTCGGTAAACAGAGAAGCTTTTCAAAAATGTATTGTACCCAATTTTTACGTCGTTTTTAAAAAAATATAAATGAAATCTGGGGCATTTATCCATAATTATCACAAAAATGCCAATTAACGCTATCACAGCATGAGTAACAGGAATCTTCATATGACAGCCGAAGTACCAAAAGCAAGCTTAAGCAATCCCTTCTTTCACGAAGAAGAGATTGAGTTTACTGTGCCGGGGCAGGCATCGTACCAGCCAGGTCTTTACGAGGAAAAGTTAAGACAGGGCTTTGAGCTAATGCAAAGACCCTTTCATGCGTCTGGTGAAGCGAATACGCAAAAGCAACATTTAAAAAATCGCATGACCATATGGGAGAGAATCAGTGTTTTAAGCTCAAAAACACCGACGATTCTTTTTCAAAACTGGGGCGAGAATTTAGATGGTGCTTCGCTGGTAACCGCAATTGTAGACATTGATGGCAGAGACGTCGCACTTTATGGGCATGATTTTACCGTTAGAGCGGGCTCTATGGATGCGACAAATGGTAAAAAGTTAGCGCAGTTATTTGAGCTTGCTGGTAAGCGAAATATACCTCTGGTTGGTTTAAATGATTCAGCCGGTGCTTATGTTCCTGCCGGTGTCGGCGGTCTGGATGGCTACGCTGAAGCGTTTACTGCGCTGAGAAAAATTAATGGCGTTGTACCCAGTATAATGTGCATGTTCGGTTTTAATGCCGGTGGAGGCTCTTATTTGCCAAGGCAAGGTACTTTTATGATTCAACCCAAAAATACTTTTTTTGGGTTAACAGGTACGGGGGTTGTTAAATCGGTTTTGGGTGAAGATGTGACCCCCGATGAACTTGGTGGTCCAAATGTTCACAGTCAGTCTGGTGTGACTGACTTTGTGGTCGACGATGAAGTGGCAGCTTTATTAAAAGTACGAGAATTATTGAAGTATATTCCAGACAATAATGCTCAATCTGCACCGTTTCAGCCAACGTCAGACCCACTCACTCGTAAAACTTGGGATATTGATATTTTACTTAAAAAAGCGTTTAACTCACCGACCGGCATGAATACTCCAGTTGACATCAGTATTGTGATTCAACAACTGTGTGACCACGGTGATTTTTTGGAAATACAAGCCCTAAGAGCAAGAAATACCATCACCGCACTTGGCCGGCTTGGCGGTAATGTGGTGGGTTTTGTTGCCAATAATAGCGCCGTTTCCTCTGGCCAAATTGATATTCATGCCGCTTATAAAAATGCACGTTTTATTCGGTTTTGCAATCTCTATAATATTCCGATCATTTTTATGGAAGATACGACTGGGTTTTTACCTGGTAAAGAGCAGGAGCGAGACGGTATTGTTCAAGCAGGCAGAGCGATGCTTGATGCCATTATTGATTTAAGAACGCCACGGTTTTTATTGATTTTAAGAAATGCGTTTGGCGGTGCTTATGCCTCTTTTAATAATTACCCAACCGGGGCTGACTTTGTTATTGCTTTACCGACAACTCGCGCGGCGGTTATGGGGCCTGCAGGAGTTGATTTCGTGTATAAAAAAGAATTGAAATCAATCAAAGCCACAGCTAAAACGATGTTAGTTGATGAAACAACGGCCTTGCAGAAGTCTGGTGCTGAGGCGAACGCAAGTCATACACAAGCGCAGGCGAATGTTAATGCTTGGATTAAATCGCAACAAGCAGAGTTGGCGCTCCGCTACGAAGCCGAATTAATGAATCCAAAAGAGGCCTTGAGCCTAGGCTCCATATCACAGATAGCAATGCCGAGTGATTTGCGTCAAGTCCTGGGTGAAAACATGAGTTTTCATTTGCGACATTATAAGCCTGAGCCAATGACCGGGCCACAAAGAGAATTTCATTAGTCAAGTAATTTTATTGTTGGTCGTCATTAGTCAAATCGATTAATTATGGCAGCTAAAACTAGGTATGATATTGAGGCAGCGTGTGAGTAAAGTTAATTACTATTTAAACAATCCATTGATCCACCAAAATCGAAAATTATCGGGACACTCTTCGCCATGGGTAAGAAGTTTCGCTTGCCCGCAGATGCGCCCGCTGATTATCTGCCGTGGACCGATAAGAAAAGAAGTGATGGATGTTTTTTCTGAAATGGGCATAGAAAGCTATGGTATTTTATTATCAGAAAAGGATTCTATTGTTTATCCTAATGCGCTTTCACCTGAGTTAAGGTTGTTAACAGATCCCGATCGCATTCACCGTGTTCCCGATTACACCGGCGCATCAAAAGAAGAGCGTATTGAGCGTATTCAGCAGATTATTAGTATTGCTAAGCAAAATAACTATAACGCAATATTTGCTGGCTACGGCTTCATGGCTGAAGATGAAGATATGGTTGCTGCAATGGAATCAGCGGGTCTTAATTTTATTGGCCCTTGCTCAGGCACTGTTCATTCGGCTGGTTTGAAAGACGAGGCAAAAAGAACCGCACTCAAAGTTGGAGTGAGCGTCACGCCGGGTATCGACAACGCAACGGCCTTAGTAATGTTGAATAAATACCCAAGTCACGAAGCTTTACATGAGCTCATTGCTCAATATGAACTTGATGTTGATCAAGACCAATTTAATCATGCTGACTTATCTTTAGAAGCTAAGGCCGACTTGATCTTGTCAGCGTCTTACGTAAAGGGTATTGATCTTTATAGTGTAGAAGAATTGCAAGGTCAGATCGAACAGTCTGTTATAAAAATGTACGGTGCTTATCCTGAAAACCGTATTCGTTTAAAGGCTATCGGCGGCGGCGGTGGTAAAGGTCAACGAATTCTGCCTGCGCCATCTAATTATGAGGGTACTCATGAGGAAAAAGTTGTATCTGCGGCATCAAAAGCACCTAGTTTAGTGTTAGAGATACTCAACGAGGTTAAAACAACTGGCGTTGGTGATAATAAAAACGTGCTTGTTGAATTGAATATAGAGACGACCCGTCATCAAGAAATTCAAGTCATTGGGAATGGTGAATGGTGCATTACTCTTGGTGCGCGTGATTGTTCGCTGCAAATGCATGAGCAAAAATTACTTGAAGTCTCATCGACGCATGAGTCGATTGCCCAATCTATTGACGTTACCAAACGCAGTGTCGATACTTTGCCTGCGTCGATTGAAGCTCTTAAAACACTTGAGCAAGACCTGTTGACACTGGATGCTATGGAGTCCGAAGCGGCTAGGTTTGGTGAGGCGGTGGGTCTTGATTCAGTCTCTACTTTTGAGTGCATTATTGATCGAGGCAGTCATTTTTTTATGGAAATGAATACGCGTATTCAAGTGGAACATCGCGTAACTGAACTGTGCTACGGTCTAAAATTTACCAATCCTGATGATGCAAATGATTCATTCGTGGTTGAGTCATTAGTTGAGGCGATGGTGTTGCTTGCTGAACACGGTTCGAGACTTCCCAAGCCTGAGCGGATTATCCGCAATAACGCCTCAGTTGAGGCAAGGCTTAACGCAACGAACGCGGCACTGCAGCCACATGCAGGTGGTTTGATCGGATGGTGGTCGGAGCCTATCGAAGGCGAAATACGCGATGATCAAGGCATATCGTTGCACAACCCTGATACGAATGTTTTTATGAAATACAAGTTGGCGGGTGCCTATGACAGTAATATTGCATTATTGTTAACGCAGGGCAGTGACCGACTTGATAGTTTTGAGCGATTAGCTGAGATACTTCGCCAAACCAACTTAATTGGTGAAGACCTTTGTACTAATCTTGATTTTCATTACGGTTTAACCAATTGGTTTATCGGTACCAACGTACAAGCAAGGCCGACAACCAAATTCATTGTGCCTTACCTGACAGCCGTAGGACAATTAAAGCAAGCGGCCAATAATATTGAACTTGATTATGCTTACCAAATGCTTCACGAAACAGCATTGTCATCAATCACGGATACAAGCACTGCAGCCGCAATGACCGAGGTGATAAAGCGCAAGCAATCGTTATTCCTTCGCCCTATTAAGCAGTTGCTTGCCGATCCTCATGCGTTTTCTGGTTGGCTAAGTCTTCATAAAAATGATTTTTCAATGGTCAAATCGGCTTCGCCGAGTATTGTTTGGAAAGTCAACCCTTTAGTCTTGCTCGATGATCTTTATCATTATTTAAATATGGAGCACCGTGAGAACCGTCCGGCACAAGACATCATCTGGGATCATGATTTTACTATTCTCTTCGATGCGTTGCAGTTTTATGGAACGCTCGATGATAAGCTCGCATTGGATTCTTTTTCAGCATTGACTGAGATAATGGCTTCAGCGAAAGCGCCTGCCGGACTGGATGAAAACGAATGGCAAGCTGTTCGTTCGGCACATATTGGCTATCAAGCTGCAGCAGAGATATTGATGGTACTGCCTTACGTTGCGCTAAAAACAGGATTTTATGATCTCGGTGTTAATGATGATTTAAGCATGTGTATTCCAGAGGCTTTGTTTGATGAAAGCTTGCAGAAAAGTATGCAAAAAGAGTTGGTTCCCCCTTTAGCGGCTAAATCAGATGAGATCTTGGCGGCTTCAGGTGGCATGTTTTATCCGCGTGAAGCACCGGGCATGGATATTTATGTTAATGAAGGCGATCACTTTGAAGCCGGTGATGTCTTGTATATAGTGGAAGTAATGAAAATGTTTAATAAAGTGTTAGCACCTTTTGCCGGCACGATTGAAAAAGTGTTTGTTGAAGATGATGGCGTTATTATTTCCAAGGGTCAAACGCTCTACAAAGTTAAGCCGGACGAAGAGGTGGTCATTGAGCCCGATAGCGTTATTGCAAGTAGAAAACGGCACGCTACCGATGCTTTTTTGCAGTCTCTCTTCATGCTATAAAGAGATAAATAATCAGTCGTTAAATAGTTTAATAAGATAGGTCATTAAATGTCAGATTCTGAATTTAACCCCCCTAAAAAGCAAGTTCAAGATTGGCGTGAGCAAGCGGATAAGCAATTAAGTCGAGTCGGCAAAACAGTTGATGATCTTGTTACTTCAACACCGGAAGGCATCGACCTTAATCCGCTTTATACCGCAGATGATTTGGCCGGTTTAGATTTCGCTAATACCATGCCAGGTTTTGAGCCTTTTATTCGTGGGCCGCAAGCAACCATGTATGCGGGTCGTCCATGGACGATCCGTCAGTACGCGGGGTTTTCTACGGCCGAAGAGTCCAATGCCTTTTATCGCAGTGCTTTGGCTTCTGGTGGGCAAGGCGTTTCTGTTGCTTTTGATTTGGCCACTCATAGAGGCTATGACTCTGATCACCCTCGAGTCAGCGGTGACGTGGGTAAGGCTGGAGTCGCCATCGACTCAGTAGAGGATATGAAGATCTTATTTGATGGTATCCCATTGGATAAAGTATCAGTTTCTATGACGATGAACGGTGCGGTGTTACCCGTATTAGCAGGTTATATTGTTGCTGCAGAAGAGCAGGGCGTTGATCAAAAAAATCTTTCAGGCACTGTTCAAAATGATATTTTAAAAGAAT
>DDED01000084.1:0-2090 GCA_002336035.1 Cellvibrionales bacterium UBA1963 | reverse complement strand
CGTAATACCTATATTTATCCGCCAACGCCATCGATTCGCATTATTGGCGATATTATTGCTTATGCATCTGAGCATATGCCGAAGTACAACACCATATCGATTTCTGGCTACCACATTCAAGAAGCAGGAGCCGATGCCGCCCTTGAGCTAGCTTACACACTGGCTGATGGTAAGGAATATATTCGTACCGCTATTGCTGCAGGGTTAGACATTGATGCCTTTGCTGGTCGTTTGTCCTTCTTTTGGGGGATCAGCATGAATTTTTACATGGAGATAGCTAAGCTACGCGCCGCCCGTTTACTTTGGTCTAAGATTGTCAGTGAGTTCAAACCCAAGAATGAGCGTTCTAAAATGCTCAGAACGCACAGTCAAACGTCTGGTTGGTCGTTGACCGAGCAAGACCCCTATAATAATGTCGTGAGAACAACGATAGAAGCAATGGCGGCTGTGTTTGGCGGCACTCAATCTTTGCATACTAATGCCTTGGATGAAGCCATTGGTTTACCGACGAAATTCTCTTCTCGCATTGCGCGCAATACGCAGCTAATTCTGCAAGAAGAGACAGGGATCACCAATGTGGTTGACCCTTGGGGCGGCTCGTATATGATGGAATCACTAACGCAACAGATTGCTGATCGAGCGTGGTCATTAATTGAAGAGGTTGAAGAGCAAGGCGGCATGGCCAAAGCGATAGAAACGGGTATGCCAAAGCTTCGCATTGAGGAAGCTGCAGCCCGTAAACAAGCTCGTATCGATCGGGGTGAAGACGTTATTGTCGGGGTTAACAAGTACGAACTTAATGAGTCTGATGAAGACAACGTTGACGTTTTAGAGATCGATAATGAGGCGGTTAAAGATTCTCAAATAGCTCGTTTATCCAAAATAAGAGAAGCAAGAGACGAAGCGGCCGTTGAGCAAGCCTTAGAAGACATCTACCAAAGTAGCGTGACGGGTCAAGGCAACCTCCTTGCGCTATCCATTAAAGCCACTCGTTTAAGGGCCACCGTCGGGGAGATATCATTTGCTATGGAGCGAGAGTTCGGACGTTTCAATGCGCAATCACAGACAGTTTCTGGCGTTTATGGCAGTGCGTATCAAGATGATGATGGCTGGCAGTCGATATCGACAGATATCGATACCTTTGTGTCTAAGCATGGTCGCCGTCCAAGAATGTTGGTTTGCAAGATGGGTCAAGACGGGCATGATCGCGGTGCAAAAGTGATTGCTACAGCCTTTGCTGATGTCGGTTTCGATATTGATCTTTCGCCCATGTTTTCAACGCCGGAGGAAGTGGCTAAGCAAGCGGTTGAGAATGATGTTCATGTCGTGGGTGTGTCATCACAAGCGGCCGGGCATAAAACGTTAGTGCCTGCATTAATAAAAGCACTAACGTCGGAAGGAGCTGACGATATCATTGTTATTGCAGGCGGTGTGATTCCTAAGCAGGATTATGCTTTTTTAGAGGCACTCGGTGTCAAGGGCATTTTCGGTCCAGGCACTAAAATTCCATTAGCCGCTAGAGATGTGCTCACAGCAATCGATTCTGCTCTTGATTAATCCTCGATACTTAGGCCCGTCACTATGACGATCTCGGTGCAAGCTCTTCTCGATGGTAATCGTCGCGCTTTAGCTAAGGCGATTACCTTGATTGAAAGTAACTTACCTGCGCATATCGAACAAGCTCAAATCTTACTCGATGATGTATTGCCCCATTCAGGCAATAGCTTACGCATTGGTATTAGTGGGGTACCAGGTGTCGGCAAGTCAACATTTATTGAAGCCTTTGGGTTATATCTAATATCGCTTGGAAAAAAAGTTGCTGTGCTTGCAGTGGATCCCAGCTCACCTTTAGCGGGCGGTAGTATTTTGGGTGACAAGACCCGAATGGAATTTTTGGCGCGTGATAAAAATTCGTTTATTCGTCCTTCGCCAACTTCTGGCTCTTTAGGCGGTGTTGCCAATAAGACCCGTGAGAGTATCCTTTTAGTAGAAGCTGCGGGTTATGACGTGGTATTGGTTGAAACTGTTGGCGTCGGTCAATCCGAGTATGAAGTTGCTGGTATGGTCGATTTTTTTACCGTGCTAATGCT
>DDED01000015.1:8053-8975 GCA_002336035.1 Cellvibrionales bacterium UBA1963 | reverse complement strand
GATTACGATTGGACTGAAATCTCAACAGGCACAGAAATTGGCGCTATATCTTTAGGCGTAACACTGGGTAGCCACAGTGAAGGCGCTGATTACCTTGTCCTTGATATGAGCACCGCTATTGATCTGTAAGTTAGCCTCAAGCTTTTACGACTCACACCTGTTCAAAGCGAACAGCGTGTGATGAATGACAGCGATTTACTTGTGCAGGTAAAAAAATATTTTTGCTCCGCTTGTAGGAAGTATCATGAAGTCACTTTCTTGTGCTTCCTGCCTTTTTGATTTCAGTATTCAATAAATTAACGATTCCCCCATACTCTGGCCACCGCACGATCAGTGCCCAAACCGCCAATAATCAGACAAAATAAGCTGACTGACGAAAAAACGCTAATGGGTATGATCGCTCCCCAACCCATTGCCATCTTGGTAGTGAACACAATCAGTCCAACGGTTAAACTGCCGAATAAAACAGCAATAGCCAAGAGTATGCCGCGGCTCATTGGCTTGTAAGCATAGTTACCCTCACCGTTTTCAAAAATATTCAATAGTGGCGCAAAGATTTTTCTCAGTCCGTTCTTCATCGTTGGTATCCATAGTAAAGTGGGCGGTTAGCGCGCCGCATGCAATCATTGCCTTTTAGCAAGGCTAGGGTTTTGCGCTTGGCGGTTTAAATGTGGCCTTGTATGATGGTCATATCTATCATAAATAAGTATAACAATTAACGGGTCAATTATGGAATTTGTCGTAAGTTTTGATATGCGAGCCCCCGCATTTGGTGCCTCTGCTGATCGTTTATATGCCGCAGCTTTGGATATTAGTGCTTGGGCTGACCGACTAGGGTTTCAGGCCATTGGTTTAGGTGAACACCATGCCAGCGATGACGGCTACTTACCTTCACCCATTCCCATGGCGGCGGCCATTGCGG
>DDED01000015.1:0-7747 GCA_002336035.1 Cellvibrionales bacterium UBA1963 | reverse complement strand
CCCATGGCGGCGGCCATTGCGGCTCGTACGCAACAGATTCTATTGCGCTCTAATGTGCTTTTGGCGCCACTGTATGAACCGGTTAAATTAGCCGAAGACTTAGCGGTCTTGCAACTGATCAGCCGAGGCCGTTTACAAGTGGTTATCGGGGCAGGTTATCGGCCCTATGAGTTTGAAATGTTTGGAAAGCGTCGTGAGGATCGAAAAGACCTTTACCTAGAAACGTTTAAGGTCTTACGACAAGCGTGGACAGGTGAAGAATTTGAACACCAAGGTCGCGCGGTGACGGTCCCTCCAGTGCCGAATCCAACGCCGCCGTTATTACTCGGTGGCGCGCATCCGGCTGTCGCGCGCAGAGCGGCAAAAATTGCCGATGGTTATTATCCGCCTGCAGGAGAAAACTGGGGTATTTATCGCCAAGCCTGTTTAGAGCGAGGTCTGCCTGACCCAGGAGAAAGTGCTTTTTCCTTAGGGCCTATTTTTACCCATATTTCGAATGACCCTGATGCTGACTGGCGTAAAGTTGTGCCGCATGTTGCGCATTGTGTGCAGTCTTATGCCGACTGGACAATAGAGGCCTATGGTAAAGCAGCAGGCCCCTTTGCGGCGAATGTGGATCCCGATAATTTACGAAAAAGCGGGGCTTATCAGGTGCTGAGGCCTGCCGATGCGGTCGACATGATTCTTGCTCTAGGCAATGATAGAACGTTTATTCTCACGCCATTACTCGGAGGTTTAGACCCTGACTTAGCATGGCAAAGCTTGCATTTATTTGAATCCGAAGTGTGGCCGCATGTGAAGCACTTAGCTGCGCCTAGATTCTTTCCCGCGCAGCCTGATTGATCTTTTATTAATACGGTCATAGTTAATGATCAACGGAGTATTGCAATGACAGTAAAAAAACGAACGGTATTGATCACTGGCGCAGGCCGTGGTGTGGGTTTAACTGTAGCAACAAAATTGGCTGAAGCAGGTCATCAAGTGTTAATCAATGATATTAACCCCCAAACGGCAGCCGCTGCGGCAAGCGCGATTGTGGCAGCGGGGGGCGACGCGCTAGCGGCCGCCTTTGATGTAAGTCAAACAGAGGCAGCGTTAACCGCCATTGAAGGTCTTCAAGCTCAAGTTGGCGGCATTGATATTTTAATTAATAACGCGGGCAACGCAGGTTCGATTGATATGCAACAGCTATCGTTTCGTGACATGCCTATCGATCAATGGAATCAATTTTTAGGCGTCAATCTTTATGGTGTTTTGAATTGCACTAAAGCTGTCATTGATGGCATGTGTGATCGCGGTTGGGGTCGTGTAATTACCATTTCTTCTGAAGCGGGTCGACAGGGTCTCGATATCAATGTCTCGCTTTACGGCACGGCGAAAGCCGGTGCCGCGCATTTTATGCGACACCTTGCACGCGAAGTAGGCGCTAATGGTGTGACGGCTAATTCGATCGCATTGGGCTTAATGGATAATGTGCCAGAAGAATTTGCGGCGCCTCTTATTAGAGGCATACCTGTTGGCCGTTTAGGTTCGGGTGCCGATGTCGCGCATGCCGTGCAGTATTTAGTTGATGAACAGGCATCATGGGTTACGGGTCAAACATTAGTAGTGAATGGCGGCGTGTTAGCCGTTTAAAACAATGACAAAGCGTGCTGAGTAATAATTCCTGAGTCAGAAAATTAAGCAAACAGGATGGGTAAAGACAATGTCGAGCCAATTAATCCAACAGATCATTGACAGTATTCCTACTGATTTTGCCGACCCGCAAGCCGACTATATTTCGGTCAGAGAAACCATGGCCCCTTTTCATGGCCACCCGTTAAGTGAGGACTTAGTCCAAACAATAACCGCGTATGGAGGCGTCGATTGCGGCGTATACAGCCTACGTGGCTTTCGTGACGATGGCTTTGTAGCTTTGCATTTTCATGGTGGAGCATTGGTGTCATGCCCATTGCCGGTATATCATTTTTATGCCGAAATTATTTGTCGACAATTAGACATTCGTACCATTATGCCCGACTATCGATTGGCACCTGAACATCCGTACCCTGCAGCGTATGAAGATGGTTTGGCAGCGTATGAAGGTTTATTGGCGCAAGGTGTTGCGGCTGAAAAAATCATTGTATTGGGTGAATCTTGCGGTGGAGGTTTAGCGATAGGTACCTTGTTACGAGCTCGTGAGAGAGGTTTACCAATGCCTGCCGCGTTCATTTCAATCACGGGGTGGTTTGATTTGAGTGTCAGTGAATACCCATCTTCTCGTGATCCGTTTCTTACTCCCGAGTGGGTGCAAAATAGAGGGCGAGAATTCGTTGGCAGTCAGATGCCGTTAAATGATCCTCGCATTTCGCCCTGTTATGCTGATTTAACGGGTCTGCCAGCCATGTATCTACAGGTTGGACAACACGACACGATGGGGCCAAGTGCAATGCAATTGGGGACTCGCGCGATGTTAGCGGGCGTTGCTGTGACTTTAGAAAGTTGGCCGTCGATGATTCATGGTTGGCATGGTTTAATCAGTGCTGCAGTGCCTGAGGCACAAACCGCTTGGCAAAGTATTCGTCATTTTAGCGATGACTTGCGCCGCTAAAATGAGCGATAACGTCGCTGCACATGGGCTTGCCTGATGGCAATGGTTTGCTCTCTTTCTTTTTTGCTAAGCCTTGGCATAGCAGCTGGAATGTATTGATCGACTTGATTGATTTTTATTTTTGTCGCATGAATCACTGGCCATTCTTGTTCTGGAGGAATCTCTGAATACGCCCAACGATGCGACAAAAACCCTTTTGGTAACCCTGTAGTATCTAACCAGTTTTGAATGCCGGGATCACTATGCGAGACAATCCAGCGTTGTACTTGGTCATCGCCCATGTGCATTTGTAATAGATTAAGGCTGCTTTGATGGTTGGTATAGTCTGGTGATTCGCCCCATAAATTTCCCAAATGAACACTGACATAGTTTGGTTGGCCGGTGTACGTGGCTTCGATATAAAGAGCCTCATCATCTGCTAGCTCAAACATGCCGCCAGCATAAACATTGGTACTCATGCCTCCACCGGTGTCGCCCGATGCGGCATTGGGACGATTATAGCCATTGATGGGAAAGAAAAATCGACCATCTTCGGGTTGGCCATGACTGCCATGAACATTGAGAATCTTGTCGTAAAAATTAAGCCAAAAATGCATTTGGCCGCGAATAATACCGCCCATTCGACGCAAATGATCGGCTGTTTTCGCCGGTGTGAGAGGCGCGGGGTGCTGACCGATATGGTCGATTGACGTAATACTTAACGCAATAGATTGCTCTTTTTCCCAATCATAAAATAATTGTCGGCCGCTAATATAGGTGGCGTATCGATTGAGACCGTCTTTACTGTATTGGTTAGGCGGTTTGCGTGTGCAGATGAAATTGCCATTAAAATTGGCGGGTTTATCGGGGCCCAGCAAAATCGTTAGTTCGCCGCTATCACTAACAATTAAGTCAGAGCTATCGAGGCGACCAAAGCTGGTTCTGAAGCCTTTGGTAAGTTCGGTTAATTCACCTGTATCGCCCGACATGGGGCCGTCGGCCACTTCGAAAATCACATATTGAGGAGCTAATGGACCATTATTGGCTCGCGGTTTGCCTTGCCAGTGTTGAAAATCATCTAGTTGCGCTGTCACCTGATAGGCTTGGCTACCATCGATTGGGGCATAAAAATAAATGGCATCGGGGTTTTCTATGGTTGATTTGTTAATTACCGAGAGTGCATTTCGAAAGACAGGGAAATCGGCATCTTCATGGAAGGTTCGTTCTACGCCATGATGTAAAAAACCTGATAGGTAACGATAGCCCTCTGATAAGACACGGCCACTCGCTTCTGGTGGAAATAGTGCTGGATCGTCAATCGCTTGCCGGGCGCTTTGAAGTTCGGCGATTAACTCGTCCCAAGCAGCATTTAAATCGGCTTTGTCATGCTCTGTAGCCTGTTCATTCATAATTATTGTCTAACCTCGAAGCCAGTGATTGATCACATACAGTTTAAACATCCAACATACCTGACAGAGATATTTAAAGGATTAATTTGCATTAAGTTTGTGTCGCGGCTTCATTGTGGTTTATGTAAGGCGCAATTAAAGGTAAACTATCAAAATAGGTCAAAATAGATTGCTGTTTTGTCAATAATATAACTAATTTTGGAGTTTCTTTGTGTCGAATGTAATTGATGGCAAGCAATTTGCCGATGATCTTTGTCAAAAATTAAAAGCAGAAGTGAGTGTATTACAGGAGCAACATCAGCTGTTACCTTGTATCGCAGTCGTACTCGTCGGTGAAGACCCTGCTAGCCAGGTATATGTTCGCAATAAGGTTCGACGCTGCGAGCAACTCGGCATTCGTTCAATAGAGCATCGCCTCAATGATGATACCACTGAGGAAACCCTATTATCGTTAATTGATGAGCTTAATAACGATAGCTCAGTGCACGGTATTCTTGTGCAATTACCGGTGCCCGAGCAGATTAATGATAAAGCCGTACTGGCCGCGATTTCACCCGCTAAAGATGTCGATGGTTTTCATGTTGAAAATGTTGGTGCGTTGACTGTTGGTGAGAATCAAATGGTTCCGTGTACTCCGTTAGGATCACTGATGATGTTACAAGACCGATTGGGTGATTTGAGCGGTAAACATGCGGTAGTAATAGGTCGATCTAACATCGTTGGCAAGCCGATGGCTTTATTACTTTTACAGCAAAGTTGTACAGTGACTATTGTCCATTCGCGAACTAAACATATCGAAGCCCTTTGTCAGCAGGCCGATATATTAATCGCTGCGGTTGGCCGTCCTCACTTTGTTAAGGCTGAATGGGTTAAAAAAGGAGCGGTCGTCATTGATGTTGGCATCAATCGCATTGAGCAAGACGGCAAAAGCCGCCTTGTTGGTGATGTTGATTTTGATGCAGTCAGTCAAGTCGCTTCAGCTATTACCCCGGTGCCTGGTGGCGTTGGTCCGATGACTATTGCCTGTTTGATGCATAACACCGTCGCCGCTGCCAAAATGCAAAACGGCGTATCATAAAACTTTTTATAATACGCGATTAGCGAGGCGAATATGGAGAAGTCGGTAAAACCAGTGAAGTCAGTCGTTGGTGGCGGGGCAAAAAAGATTCTCTATACGCTACAAACCGTCAAACGAATGGGTTTAAATAATTCAGCGAAAGCCTTGACGGCCAAAAATGCCTGTAAAGCGTGTGGCCTAGGGATGGGCGGGCAGCAAGGTGGTATGACCAATGAGCAAGGTGACTTTCCATCAGTCTGCAATAAAAGTGTTCAGGCTCAGTCAACTGATATCCAGCCGCCTATTCCCATCGAAATATTTTCTTATTCACTTGCCGAGCTACAACAACTCACTGCTCATCAATTGGAACATTTAGGTCGACTTGATAAGCCCCTGTTCAAGGCCAAAGACGCAGCGCACTTTAAGCCCGTAGAGTGGGACTGGGCTATTGAGCGTGCTGCTAATCATTTTTCCCAAACACCTGCTGAACGTAGTTTTTTTTATTCTTCTGGCCGTTCCTCTAACGAAGCCGGTTTTGTCTTGCAGTTGTTGGCCCGAATTTATGGCACCAATAACGTTAATAATTGTTCTTACTATTGCCACCAAGCTACGGGTATAGGTTTATCAGAAACGATCGGTGTTGGCACTTCTACTGTTGAGTTAGCTGATCTTGACGGCTGTGATTGTATTTTTGTTATTGGCGCTAATCCCGCCTCAAATCACCCTCGTTTTGTGCATAAATTACAGGCCTGCCGCGCTCGTGGTGGCCATGTGATAGTGATTAATCCAGCAAAAGAGCCAGGCTTGGTTCGTTTTGCTCTGCCGAAAAGTCCTCGTTCATTAATTGTTGGTGGTGACGAAATTGCTTCCCATTATTTACAACCTCATATTGGCAGCGATATTGCGGTATTAAAAGGCATCGCTAAAGCAGTAATTGAAAGACGAGCTGTGGACAGTGATTTTTTATTGCAGCACACTGAAGATTATCAACTGTTTATTGATGACATTACTGCTACTGCTTGGGCTGATATTGAATCATTATCTGGCCTGTCTCGCGGTGATTTAGAAACGGTAGCAAAAGTTTATAGCCAGTCAAAAAATGCCGTGTTTGCTTGGGGAATGGGCGTCACTCATCACCAACACGGCGTAGCGAATGTTGAATATATTTCAAATTTAGCTTTACTGCGTGGGATGATCGCTAAACCATTTGCAGGTTTGTTGCCGTTACGAGGCCACAGCAACGTACAAGGCATAGGGACGATTGGCGTGAAACCTATATTAGCGGATGATATATTTAATAATATCGAGCAGCAATTAGGCGTTGTCTTGCCCAATAAACAAGAATCGCCAGGTTTGGATACATTAGCTGGTTTGGAAGCCGCTGATCGGGGCGAGATTGATGCGGCATTTATTATGGGGGGTAACCTTTATCAGGCAACGCCTAATTCGCAGTGGGCAGAACAGGCGTTTGATAAAATAGCTTGTAAGGTATACCTAACCACCACACTGAATAAGGGCCATATTCATGGCATGAGTAATAGCGAAGCAATCATTTTACCGGTTGCCGCACGTGATGAAGAGCCTGAGCCCACGACCCAAGAATCGATGTTTAATTTTGTTCGCTATAGCGAAGGTGGCATTAAGCGTTTAAGCAATGTTCGCTCAGAAGTGGCCGTTTTAACGTATTTTGCAGAAAAGTTATTAACTCTTCAAAGTGAACAACAAGGTAAAACCAAGGCATTTGATTTTTCTGTATTTCGTTCGCATCGCACTATCCGTGAAACGATAGCTGCCGTAGTGCCGGGCATGGAACAGTTAAAAACAATTGATATTGCCAAACAAGAATTCCATGTCGGTCAGAGGTTAATTCATACTCCTGTATTTAATAGACCTAACGGAAAAGCTAAGTTCGTTACGCACTCATTACCTGAGAGCTTGGGCACTGATGAATTTCCTTATCGCTTAATGAGCGTGAGGAGTGAGGGGCAGTTTAATTCGATAATTTACGAAGAAAAAGACAGTTATCGAAGTGTCGATCAGCGCTGGGCGGTGATGATGAATCCAAAAAAAATCAGCCAGCTTGGTATTCAAGCGGGTGATAAGGTTGATATTCGTTCGGCCTATGGTCAGATGCAAGCGGTAACTGTATACCCTTTTGATCTGCCCGACGGTGATATTATGGCTTACTATCCTGAGGCAAATATTTTGATTGGCTCGGCCAGAGATGCTCGAAGTCAGACACCTGCTTTTAAGTCCGTGCCAGTCGGTCTGTCGGTCTGTTCTACTAATCACTAACGGAAATAAATAGTGAACAAAAAGTTTATCAGCGCAAGTGAGCTACTGGAAGATTCTTTTCAATTGGCAAGCAAGATTTTAGTCAGTGGATTCAAACCTACTTTTATCGTGGGCATTTGGCGAGGTGGTGCGCCTATTGGTATTGCGGTACAAGAGTTGTTTGAGTTTTGTAATGTTAGCACCAATCATATTGCCATTCGCACCTCATCTTACTTAGGTGCCGATCAAAAACAACGAAAAGTTGAAGTGCATGGCCTTGATTATTTAGTAAAGCATATAAAGTCTAACGACCAACTGTTGATTGTTGATGATGTGCACGATTCTGGTTTAAGTATTGCTGAGCTGATTAAGCAATTACGATTAACTTGCGCCGACAGCGCGCCAAGCATCATTAAAACAGCTACGCTTTATTTTAAG
>DDED01000159.1:5758-6075 GCA_002336035.1 Cellvibrionales bacterium UBA1963 | reverse complement strand
ACCAGAAATACCCATTGTGCACAATGTCACTGCAGCCACTGAAAGTAACCCCGAGAAAATAAAAGACCTAATGATCCAGCAGATATACAGTCCTGTTCAATGGACCGGATGCATAGAGTATATGGTGCAACAAGGTATTGAACTTACGGTAGAATGTGGTCCGGGTAAGGTCTTAAGTGGTTTGTCGCGTCGTATACACAAACCTTTAAATACGGCCAGTATTGAGTCTCCAGAAGATTTATTAGCAACGGTAACAGTCGCGTTTGCGTAGCGTATTTATTCACATATTAATATAGGATTGAATTATGTCTCTAGAG
>DDED01000159.1:921-5428 GCA_002336035.1 Cellvibrionales bacterium UBA1963 | reverse complement strand
ATAAAGTTGCTTTAGTCACTGGTGCGAGTCGTGGTATCGGTCAAGCAATCGCATTAGAGTTAGCGACGAGCGGCGCAACAGTGATTGGCACCGCCACCACGGAGAAAGGAGCTAATCATATTACGCAATACCTTTCTCAGGCAGGGGTAAAGGGTTGTGGTATGGCCTTAAATGTAACCGATTCTGCGCAGGTGAGTGAGGTCTTAAAAGCGATTACCGCATCGTATGAGGCACCTTTAATCGTGGTGAACAATGCTGGCATAACCCGAGATAATATAATGATGCGGATGAAAGCAGATGAATGGCAGTCCGTCATCGATACTAACTTGAATGCGGTGTATCGCGTAGTGAAGCCTTGCTTGAGAGCGATGACTAAAGCGCGCTGGGGAAGAATCATTAATATCAGTTCAGTGGTTGGTTCAATGGGTAATGCAGGTCAGGTTAATTATGCTGCAAGTAAGGCAGGGTTAGAGGGCTTTAGTCGCGCGTTGGCCAGTGAGCTGGGTTCACGGTCTATTACGGTTAACAGTATTGCGCCAGGGTTTATCGATACGGATATGACCAGTGGATTGGCAGCTGAACACAGAGACACTTTACTGCAGCAAATACCGCTTGCCCGATTAGGGCGGCCTGAAGAGATAGCAGCTACTGTTGGTTTTTTAGTCGGTGATGCGGCAGCCTACATCACTGGTGAGACTATTCATGTCAACGGAGGCATGTACATGGGCTAGCTGTTTAATTAACGTCCATTTTGGGCTTTAATTGATCTTTTTTGCGTGTGAACTGCATTGTTTTCATCCATTTTTTTCACTGTAAAAATCGACAAAATCACTTACATTTTTTGTCAATCAAGGTACAATGCCCGTCAAATTAATGTCGATTTTATTTCGCTTTAACTTGCTAAAAGACTTGTCTCAGTGTCTGCAAAAAGCAAGATGATGCAGAGTTAATCAACAGTCAACGCCATTTTTTTTTTGCAGTATAAATTTTGAGTCATGTAAAACTTTTAAGGAGCTTACTATTACCATGAGCAGTATTGATGAACGTGTAAAAAAGATTGTTGCTGAGCAATTAGGTGTAAAAGAAGACGAAATTCAAAATGCCGCTTCTTTTGTTGAAGACCTAGGTGCCGATTCACTGGATACCGTTGAATTAGTGATGGCTCTTGAAGAGGAATTTGAAACAGAAATCCCTGATGAAGAAGCCGAAGCGATTACAACTGTGCAGCTGGCAATTGATTATATTACCAAGCATCTCGACTAAGCTAACGAGTATTATTTAAATACGCTATTTTTCAAACGGTTTTTGTTAAGGCCTCATCTGCTAACTGGTCTTTGCTTTGATTGGCATTGGTGTAATGGTTCTGCAGTATTCATCACTGCTGAATCAAGGCAAGGTGTATTGGTTTCTAAAAAGCCGCTTCTGTTTTCAGCTGCGGCTTTTTTATGGGATAGATTTTTTAATCTCTAATTTATTAAGCGATTTATCAATTTCGTTAGGAGTTTCGATGTGTTAAAGAGAAGAGTTGTCGTCACTGGAATGGGCATGGTCTCTCCTTTGGGAAATAGCGTGGAGCAATCATGGTCAGCGATTAAAAATAGCCAAAGCGGTATTGCGCCAATCACAGCGTTTGATGTCTCTGCCTACAGCACCCGTTTCGGTGGTAGCGTTAAAGATTTTGACATAGCCGATTATATTCCTGCAAAAGATGGTCGCAAGATGGATCCCTTTATTCAATACGGAATGGCGGCAGGTATTGAGGCGATCACTGATTCAGGCATTGAAGTGACGGATCAAAATCGCAATCGTATTGGTGCTGCTATTGGCTCGGGGATTGGTGGCATCGGTTCAATAGAAAAGACTCGCGAAATACTTGAGAGTCGAGGGCCTAGAAAAATATCGCCATTTTTTGTTCCAAGTTCAATCACTAATATGATTGGTGGAAATTTATCAATACGATACGGTTTTCAAGGGCCTAATATCGCTATTGTGACCGCCTGCACCTCTGGCACTCATAATATTGGTATTGCGGCAAGAATGATCCAGATGGGCGATGCTGACGCAATGATTGTTGGCGGTGCTGAAATGGCGACTACGCCCGTTGGTCTAGGTGGTTTCGCCGCCGCACGAGCGTTATCTTCGCGCAATGACGACCCTCAAGCGGCGAGTCGTCCTTGGGACAAAGATCGCGATGGATTTGTTTTGAGTGATGGTGCGGGTGTGTTGGTGCTCGAAGATTATGAAATGGCTAAGGCCCGTGGTGCAAATATTTACGCTGAGCTTAATGGCTTTGGCATGAGCGGCGATGCTTATCATATGACGTCACCGCCAGAGGACGGGCGTGGAGCTGCAGATTCTATGCGAAATGCCTTGCAAGATGCAGGGCTTAACCCCGATCAAATTGATTATATCAACGCCCACGGCACGTCAACTAATGCCGGTGATTTAGCAGAAACTCGAGCGGTAAAGTCAGTATTTACTCATTCGATCGATGCGTTGGCAGTGAGTTCAACGAAATCGATGATGGGCCATTTATTAGGTGCCGCCGGTGCAGTTGAAGCTATTTTTTGTGTATTGGCCATTCGTGACTCACTGGCTCCTCCAACGATTAATCTCGACAACCCTGATCAGGGCTGTGATTTAAATTATGTCCCTCATATTGCACAACAAAAAAGCATAAAAGTCGCTATGTCTAATTCCTTTGGTTTCGGCGGTACCAACGGCACTGTTATTTTTAGTCAGGTTTAGTTTATGTCCAAGCCACTGTTGGTATGGTTCAATGGTGCGTCAGTAGTTGCTAGTGAAGGCTCGAGTGTCGACCACGTTGAGCCTTACCTTCTTGACCGCGCCAGCAGTTTTGGCGACGGCGTATTTGAAACATTGCTAATTAAGAATGGTTCGATTGTTTTTCTTGATCGTCATTTGCATCGACTCTCTCAGGGCTTGCATCGATTGTCTATTCCCTGTGTTAGAGATCAACTCAGTGCTGACCTGCAATTATTGGCGCCGTTCATTGATCAAGGTGACAGCTTCGTTTTGAAAATAATTGTCAGTCGTGGCAGTTCAGTGTTTGGTTATAGTAGTCGCGATTCTTCAGTCAATCGGTTGTTATTACTTCAACCTTACCAGCCAGTCGCAGTCGATAATTTATGCTTGATGGTCTGTGATACGCGTCTATCAACGCAGCCGTTGTTGGCAGGCATAAAACATTGTAACCGTTTAGAACAAGTGTTGGCTCGACGAGAAGTTGACGACAGCGACTGTCACGAAGGGCTTATGCTCGATCAGCAAGGCTTGATTATAGAGACGACGGCGGCCAACTTATTTATTGTTGAATCCAATCAATTAATTACGCCGCCCATAATTGATGCAGGTGTTATCGGGGTTGTGAGAGAGTTTTTAATAGACATTTTAGTACCTAAGTTAGGTTTCCCTTTGCGCAAAGAACCGATTGATTTAACAAGAATTGAAGCGGCTGATGCTTGTCTTTTGACTAATTCAGTGCAGGGTTTAAGGCAAGCCAGCACATTAAAATTAAGCTCAGGTATATCTTGCCAGTGGTCGCAGCATGCTCTTTTGACGCAACTCCAGCAGGCGTACCAGGTGGCTATTTCATGAGTTTTTTTTCAAAACGAAGCATATTATCGTTGGTCGGTTATTTACCTATACTCGGTATAATTTTGTTTGTGATCGGTTTTTTTACCGCTAAGCTAGCATTAAGTGTTTGGCATAGTCCTGCAAAGAAAATGGATCAAGAGCTGATTTACAGCGTTGAATCTGGCGACCATTTTAAGCGCGTTGCTAACGACTTGCATCAACGTGATGTCTTGCCTTCATCGAGCTTAATCCGAGTATTACAATTTGCTTTTGAGCCTGATTTTATTTTAAAAGCAGGTGAATATCGTTTGCCCGAGAATGCTTCTCCTGCACAAATCATTGATATACTTAATCAAGGTATTTCTATGCAGCGCAGCATCACTTTTATTGAGGGTGAAAATTTCTATCAATTGTTGCAACGTGTCAATAAGCATCTTAAGTTAATGCAGCCAGTGAGTGATGATTTTGATCCAGATTTTTTTACTGGCAAAGATTTAGTGCTGTCACCGTTTGCCCAAAAGTTAATGCCCGAAGGGTTTAATTATGAAGGCTGGTTTTTACCCGATACTTATTTTTATGACAAGCAGAATTTTTCGCTTTTAGTCTTGGAGCGAGCGCATCGAGCAATGATTGATGTCTTGCAATCAGAATGGTCATCACGTCAGTCTGATTTACCTTATAGCAGTGCTTATGAGGCTTTGATCATGGCTTCTTTAATAGAAAAAGAAACCGGCGTTGGTTCGGAGCGCGCTCAAATAGCTGGCGTATTTGTGCGTCGATTAAATAAGCGAATGCGCTTACAAACTGACCCTACCGTTATTTATGGGTTGGGTTCAGATTTTGATGGTGATTTGCGCAGGGCCGATCTACGACGCGATTCTCCGCATAACACTTACACCCGACATGGCTT
>DDED01000159.1:0-609 GCA_002336035.1 Cellvibrionales bacterium UBA1963 | reverse complement strand
AACACTTACACCCGACATGGCCTGCCGCCAACGCCAATAACTATGCCCGGCAGGGCGGCCATTCATGCGGCTTTAAACCCCGCCCCTGGAGACACCTTATATTTTGTTGCTAAGGGAGATGGTAGTCATTATTTTTCTTCAACATTGAAAGAGCATCAGAGAGCGGTTCGGCGATACCAGCTACAGCATCGTAGGGCTGATTATCGCTCGTCTGGTACGCCAAAAAACGGTCGGCAATTAAACAAGCGGGCACAAGATGATTCGGGTTGAGTCGCAGAAAGGCTCGATTTAGTAGACAATTAAACTGTAAGATAAGGCGCGCTGTAAGTAAGGTTCCAGTTACGATCATAGGTAAGGTCATCGATGAGCAATACAAGAGTCAAGTTTATTACTATTGAGGGAATGGAGGGCGCAGGTAAGTCTACCAACCTTAACTATGTGATCGATTTTTTTCAGCAGCGCGGGATTGACTTTATCACTACCCGCGAACCGGGAGGAACCGAAATAAGCGAAAAGATCAGGCATTTGCTTCTTGAGCATCATGCCGAAACGCTGGCGCCATTGGCAGAACTGTTGCTGATTTTCGCGGCGAGAGCGCAGCATATTGAA
>DDED01000207.1 GCA_002336035.1 Cellvibrionales bacterium UBA1963 | reverse complement strand
TTTAATGCACTCGATATCTGGTCGTCTACGCATCACTTCGCGTATTTTCAATGGTCAAAACATCTAACAAACTTAAGCTTTCCTCAATTTATCCTATGCCTAATGTCTTTGTTAATCGTTTTAAGTCGACCACTGATGCCTGGCTTTGTCGCTGCTTTTGTCATTATTATGGTTTCACTCAATAGTTGTAATATCTCTATGTTAACGCCCTCGCTTCAGTTGATGGATGATGATATTAATGTCACTCAATTTTATGTTGGTCAAGGTCTTTCAACGCTGATTGAAACCAATAATTATCGATTACTTTATGATACTGGCCCTTATCGAGCAGGGACCTCTTCTGTTGAGACTGTTATTTATCCTTACACAACAAGGCAAAACATGTCGTATCTTGA
Source organism: Cellvibrionales bacterium UBA1963 (assembly GCA_002336035.1). Classification (GTDB taxonomy): domain Bacteria; phylum Pseudomonadota; class Gammaproteobacteria; order Pseudomonadales; family UBA7434; genus UBA7434. Next base: position 6,487 of record DDED01000207.1, on the reverse strand, counting down.
CCTTGTTATTATCAGTCACGCCGATGCAGACCATGCAAGCGGAATAGCGTTTATAAATAAACATTATAAGGTAGGTCGTTGGTTTTTAGGAGGCAGCAGTTATAAGCGCTTTAAAGACAATCAATACGGTCAATTGAACACACTATCGACGGCCATTCAGCCCTGTCATAGTGACCAGCATTGGACAGTGAACAACCTTACTTTTTCGTTTTTACATCCAGTCAAACATACTGTTTCTTCTCAATCAGAAAATGATACCTCTTGTGTCTTGCTTATGGAGATTAACAATAACAGCCAAGCTGCCACTTTGTGGCCAGGCGATATTTCAAAGAAAATAGAAAAAAAGTTACTTAAGACGCTGGGGAGTACTAAGGTATACTTACTCTCTGCTCCGCATCATGGTAGTCAAACCTCATCGTCTAAAGCGTTTATTGAAACGTTTAATCCTGAGTTCGCTTTATTCAGTGCTGGCCATCTAAGTCGCTACAAGCACCCAAATGAGGCGGTGCTTCAACGTTATATTGATAATGGAACGGTTGTTATCCGCTCAGACAAACTAGGCACGGTTCAATTTCGATACCGCAATAATGAGTGGCATGGACCTTTCTGTGTAAAATACACACCACGGCATTTTTGGCAAAAAACAGACAATTCTACGATATGTCATGGGCGATTAAATTAGCTATAATATGACTTTATTAAGTGACTTACCCCCTTTGGATAGTTATATGTCCTTGTTAAAAAGAAACATTGACCTTTTAGTGGCTGCCATGTGGCATGACAACCGCTTCTTTCTTTTGATGGTCAGTATTCTTCTTCTTCCCTTAACGGCACTTTACTGGCTTATTTCTTTTTATTTGCAAGTGAGAAAGGTCCAACAGCGCCAACCATCGTTAGTGAGTGCGCAATTAGAACTTCCTGTCATCATCGTTGGTAATATCTCTGTTGGCGGCACAGGTAAAACACCAATCTTGATTAACTTAGCCAAGCAGCTATCAGACGCTGGGTACCGTCCTGCAATTATCAGCCGGGGTTACGGTGGTATTGCCACAACCAATAAAAATAAAGTCGTATCTGTTCGCCCTGATAGCGACCCACAATTCTGTGGCGAAGAGCCTGTCTTGATTGCCCAATCGCTTATGAATATTCCTGTTATCGTTTCGGCTCAACGAGTACTCGCTTTTAATTATGTTGCCAATAACACACCGAGTAATGTCGTACTAAGTGATGACGGCCTTCAACATTATCAGTTACCTAGAAGCATTGAGATTGCAGTGATTGACACCGCTAAAGGCCTAGGTAACCGCTTGCTTTTACCCTCAGGCCCCTTAAGAGAGCCATTTTCAAGACTGCATAGCGTTGACCATATAGTCCTCAATGGCCCCCCCAACGATAAAGTGCATGCACAAATGAAAATATTATCCGATAAGACGACTAGTACGCTTATTAATATTAAAGCCATGCGTGAATGTCAACCGTGTGGAACCATTAACCACTACTCTTCAATTGCTGATATATGCAATAAATTAAACCAGTTTCATTCATTGCATATGCTTGCTGGCATTGGCAATCCAAGTAAATTTTTTACTACGGTTAACAGTGTTTTTGGCGATGTCGACAAAAAGCCTATATTGATACCGTATGCGTATAGCGATCACCATCGTTATACCATCGAGGACGTTCAATCACTCGATGACATTCCTTCAAAAGAAGCACTTATCATGACAGCTAAGGACGCTGTGAAACTCCAATCTCTAGCGAATAGATTGAGTAAATGTTATTTTATTATTGATATTGAAACTGTTCTAGATGATGATGTAACCCTTGCTATAATCGAGAGACTCAATAAAAATAAATGAGGAAATAAATTGTCTTTTTCTATTATTATACCGTCGCGTTATGGCTCTAATCGCCTACCTGGTAAGCCTCTTTTAGATATTGCGGGCAAAACGATGATCCAGAGAGTTTACGAACAATGCATGAAAAGCGAAGCAAAACAAGTCATCATTGCGACAGATGACCAGCGCATTGTCGATACCTGCCAGCAATTTTCAGCCGAAGTGATATTGACATCTATTGACCATCTCTCTGGCACCGATAGGCTTCATGAAGTTGTTACCCAAAAAGCCTTTCCAAGTGACCACGTGGTTGTCAATGTACAAGGGGATGAACCACTGATTCCTCACGATGCAATTAACCAAGTTGCTAATAACCTAGATCGCAATACTTCAGCAGGCATTTCGACGCTATGTGAAAAAATCGTTTCTGCAAATGACCTCTTTAATCCAAATACCGTTAAAGTCGTTCGTGGTAGGGGTGATGAGGCGGTTTTTTTCTCGAGAGCACCCGTGCCATGGTGTCGTGAATGGCCCTCAATGGATCATCAGGATTCTATCTCTATAAGTGCCCGTGAGTCTTTGTTTCTTAATAGTGAGACCCGCTGGTATCGGCATATTGGTATCTACGCTTATCGTGTTGAGGTTCTTAAGCAATTTGTTGAGTGGCCTGCATCTCATAATGAATGCAGCGAATCACTCGAACAACTTCGAGCATTAGATAATGGGGTTAAAATACACTGTCAGGAAACGTTAGTTAATATTCCACACGGCGTTGACACTGAACAAGATCTAAAGAAAGTGAGAGAGTTGTTACAATGAAGGCATCAGTTTTATTTGTTTGTTTGGGCAACATTTGTCGTTCACCAACAGCACATGGAATATTTAAAAAGTTAGTAGATGATGCAGGCCTCAATAATACTGTTGCTATTGATTCTTGCGGGACAGGTGATTGGCACCTTGATCATGCGCCAGATAAACGTGCACAAACTGCCGCTTTACAACAGGGTTTTGATTTATCAGGCTTGCGATCGCGTCTTATCTGTCAAGCAGATTTTATTCGTTTTGATTATATCCTCGTGATGGATAAAAAGAATCTTCATGATGTCTTGCTACTATGTCCTGAACAATTTAAGCATAAATGCGAGCTCTTTTTAACTTATGCAAATGAATTAGCCGTTGACGAAGTTCCTGATCCTTATTATGGCGGTGATGATGGTTTTGAAGACGTAATTGAAATGATTAAAGTTGCAAGTCTTAACTTACTCAAAGAAATTCAGGCCATAGACTAGATACCAGGATATTTGCGCTATGATTTATCGTGATGTTGATATGACGAACTCGAGTACGCTTAGACTCATCTCAACGGCAGCAGCCAAACTGACTATTCATACAATAAGTGATATCCAAGATGCCATTAATTTCTGTCATGAGAAAAATCTACCTATGATGCCCCTTGGTGACGGCAGTAACGTAATTCTCAGTAGCACGGTGAACGCCTGCATCCTTGATATGGCGATGTTAGGTATTGATGTCATTAATGAAAATTCGACCAATATATGGGTAAGAGTCGGAGCGGGTGAGAATTGGCACGAATGGGTAACCCACGCATTATCAAAAAACTGGTTTGGTTTAGAGAATTTGGCGCTAATTCCTGGTCGAGTTGGTGCTGCGCCTATTCAGAATATTGGTGCTTATGGCATTGAAGTAGCAAGCTATATTGACAGCGTAGAATATGTCGATCTTAGCCGAAACCACGTTACTGATTTATCGGTACTGCAGCTTAAATCAGATGAATGTCAATTTTCATATCGCAACAGTATTTTTAAACAACACAGAAGTAATCGACTCATTACTTCTGTCACTTTTTGTTTAGATAAAGTCTTTACCCCGCACACCGATTATCCTTCGTTACGTCAACGCATAGTGGCACTTGATGTACCCAATCCGCATGCTGTCGATATCTTTCAAGCGGTAATTAATTTACGCGAAAAAAAATTACCTGACCCAAAATTACTTCCCAATGCAGGCAGTTTTTTTAAAAATGTGCAAATTAACCCTGCAACATTAGAACGGTTGCTAGAAAAATATCCATCGTTGCCTTTTTACGAAGTCAACGATGACCAATCCGCATGCGTTAAATTACCTGCAGCGTGGTTAATAGAATACTGTGGATTTAAGGGTCAACAAATCGGTTCTTTGGCAATGCATGCTAACCAAGCGTTAGTTCTCATAAACAAAGGACTGGATGAAGGATTTCAAAATAACACTGCCGAAAAGGTTTTGGCGTTTGCAGACACTATTATACGGTCGGTCCGGCAAGAGTTTGATCTAACGTTAGACATTGAACCACAATTTATCGAATAGGCCGTTTATTTGAAGTGCCTCTTTATGCCTGTTTGATTGATTATCCGCGTAGAAATTTCTTCAATACTAATGTCAGTTGTATCGATAATGGGTATGTTATAGGTTTCGAACATTGCCAAGGTTTCTTCCACTTCACGTCTGCATTGCCGATGAGAGCTATAATGGCTATCATCAAGACGCTCACTTCTTATTGCGCTTAAACGATCGGGATCAATGGTTAAGCCAAACAATTTTGCTTGGTGCTCTTTCAGCGCTTTTGGCAAGCCTGTCGATTCTAGATCATCCTCTGTTAATGGGTAGTTAGCGGCATAAATTCCAAATTGTAAAGCCAGATAAAGTGAAGTGGGGGTCTTGCCTGATCGTGATACTCCAATAAGAATGACATCAGCATCACAATAGCGATTGAGTCTGCCCCCATCGTCATTATTTAATGCAAAATGTATTGCTTCTATACGGCGGTTATACCGATCATTTTCAGTCGCAATTTTTGGCCGTCCAATGTTATAACTACTCGGCGCATCTAAGGCTTTTTCGAGTGGTGCTAAAAAAGTATTGATGACGTCAACGCAGAAGCCTTTAGACGATAAAATAATATCACGCAAATTCTGGCTAATTAACGTTTCAAATATAATGGGTGCTTGACCATCTTCATCAGCAGCTCGGTTTATTTGTTCAACAGCAAATAAAGCTTTGCTTTCGCAGTCAATGAATGACAGCGAATGACGCTTAAAGTCTATATCTCGAAAGTGAGATAATAGACTTTCACCCATAACTTCAGCTGTAATACCGGTACTGTCAGAAATAAAGAAAGCTGTCCGTCTCATCGCTATTCACCTGCTCTGAAATGCCTTTATTTTAAGTCAAAAATAAATTTGCAAACATTTACCCCATATTAAGTTAAACTTAATGGCTTATCCATAGGCTTTATTTTAAACTCACTCAATTGCACGTTATGAGTAATAAAATCTGTTATTTGTTAACGATTTGTTAGGAGTATTGTTAAGTGTCAGATCACGTTTTATGGTTTAACCAGCTCAGCGTCCATGATGTCAATCTTGTTGGTGGCAAAAATGCTTCGCTCGGTGAGATGATTAGTGCTCTTTACAGTAAAGGCGTTTATGTTCCTGATGGTTTTGCTACTAGCGCGAGTGCCTTTAACACGTTCCTTGAAAACAACAATTTGCATCTTAAAATTCAGCATGCACTCGATAATCTTGATATTAACGATATCAATGCCCTGACAATGACTGGAAAAATGATTCGCCAGTGGATTATTGAGGCTCCCTTTTCTGAGCGCTTCATCCTTGAAATAGAGGATGCTTATCGGCAATTGCAAGCAGGCAATAAAGAGCTTAGTGTGGCGGTTCGGTCTTCGGCTACGGCTGAGGATCTTCCAGAGGCATCATTTGCCGGCCAACAAGAAACTTTTTTGAACATAAAAGGGTTAGATAATGTCTTTATAGCCATTAAAGAAGTATTTGCGTCTTTATTCAATGATCGAGCGATATCCTACCGTGTTCATCAAGGATTTAATCATCATGATATCGCAATTAGTGCTGGCATTCAGCGAATGGTCCGTTCAGAAACTGCCTGCTCAGGTGTTATGTTTACGCTTGATACTGAATCAGGTTTTGACGGTGTTGTTTTTATTACCGGTGCTTATGGGCTAGGCGAAACGGTGGTGCAAGGAGCGGTAAACCCTGATGAATTTTACGTGTCTAAGACAGCTTTGACCGCCAATAAATCACCAATCCTTCGTCGTAATTTAGGAAGCAAAGCAATAAAAATGGTTTATGGTGAACAAGGCTCCACGGAGCACTCAGTGATGACCGTACCAGTTGCCGAAGAGCAACGACTGCAATTTTGTCTGTCTAGCGAAGAGATAATCAGCCTAGCAAAGCAGGCACTTATAATAGAAAAACACTACCAATGTGCGATGGATATAGAATGGGCTAAAGATGGCGATGACGGTAAAATTTACATCGTTCAAGCTCGACCTGAGACAGTCAAAAGCAGGCAAAGTAATTCAACTATTGAGCGTTATTTACTAAAAGAAACAGGAAAGCTTTTAGTGGAAGGCAGGAGTATTGGTCAGCGTATAGGCGCTGGTCAGGTGCGCATTATTGATAGTATTGATTCGATGGATCAAGTGCAAGACGGCGATGTTTTAGTCACTGACATGACCGATCCTGACTGGGAACCCGTCATGAAGAGGGCCGCCGCAATTGTTACCAATCGTGGTGGTAGAACGTGCCATGCAGCAATCATAGCACGTGAACTTGGTA
>DDED01000121.1 GCA_002336035.1 Cellvibrionales bacterium UBA1963 | reverse complement strand
CGTTTTGGGATGACTTTTATAATACCGCCACTGTGTCTATGTGGGTATCTGCGGTGCCAGGCAACACGCCCCAACACAAACGGCTGTATAACGCTTATGCGGGTGCTACCAACGACAGTACCTACACCAAACACTGGCGTAATTATCAGCAAGAACGAGGCGGTGGCCCCTTAGCGCAGAAAGTGCAGACTCAAGGTTATGCTGAGTGGCTTTATATTATGTACCGCATTGATCTTGATGGGCTCTTGGTTGAGCCATCAGATGGAGAGCCTTAGTCAATGGATGCTCACACCACCAATGCTAAGGCTAAGCTGAGCAGCACTGACCCTCTGTCGGAGGGTGCAACTGATGCTTTGGGGTACAGCACCCTTGAAGAGTTTCTAAAGTTTATTGAACGACGTGCCTTTCACATGGCGAGAATTAGCACCAACAATGTGGATGATGCCCATGACATTGTTCAAGACACAATGTACAAGCTGGTGGAGAAATATGCTGACAAGGCCCCGGCCGACTGGAAGCCATTGTTTTATACAATTTTGCGCAGTAAAACAACCGATTATTACCGACGTAACGCCATACGGGATAAGGTTTTCCCGTGGAGAAAACCCAACAGTAACGAGTCAGATGACTATTTAGAGCCACTGATTAATTTGAGTACTAGTGCAGGTACCGATGATCCTGACAGCATGCTAGTGCGCTCAGAAAGGTTGCAGCGACTGACTAGCGCCATTAAGCAACTACCGTTACGTCAGCAGCAAGCCTTTATGTTTCGAGCATGGGAGGGGCTAAGCACTTTACAAACAGCAACAGCCATGGGCTGTACAGAGGGCAGTGTAAAAACGCATTATTCAAGAGCAATGAAACGCTTACGTGCCCTTTTAGGAGACTATTATGAAGGATAAAACCGACTCGCAATTGTACAGTGATGATGTAGATGCGCTGGTGCAAAATACCCATAGCAAAGACCTGTTTAGGCTGGCCAGCGCACGACAAAATGCCTTACGCCAAACTGCGCGTCGGCCAAGCTCTATGACTTGGCTGGTAGCCGCTACCTGTTGCTGCATGCTAGCGTTTGTATTGATCAATCCGAGGATTGAACCTGCGGTGGTTGAAAGTGCTATAACAGCAACAAACCCCTGCGAGCCACTGGCCAACCAAGAGCTGGAAGCATTAGATGATCTAGACTTTTACTACTGGTTAGACATTTATGATGCTGAGACAATCGCTAGCGCCGACTAACCCAGCGGTAGTGTAACAACCAAAAAATAGGCCCCTGAAGGGCCTTTTTTCTTTAGAGCAACAGCTCAGCCTAATTTAAAGCGCCGCGTCTAGCTCTGGTAATGCAACAAACAAGTCAGCCACTAAGCCATAGTCAGCCACTGAAAAGATGGGTGCGTCTTCGTCTTTATTGATCGCTACAATCACTTTACTGTCTTTCATACCGGCCAAGTGCTGTATCGCACCAGAAATACCCACTGCCACGTAGAGGTCTGGTGCAACAATTTTGCCCGTCTGCCCTACTTGCATGTCATTGGGAACAAACCCGGCGTCAACCGCCGCGCGTGATGCGCCCATTGCCGCATTTAGCTTATCGGCAACAGCTTCAATCAATTTAAAGTTATCGCCGTTTTGCATGCCTCTACCGCCAGAAACAACGATATTTGCAGCCGTCAATTCCGGCCGATCTGAGACAGCAAGTTCCTCGCTTACGAACGACGACACACCTGCATCCGTAACCTGATCCAGTGAAACAACGTCAGCATTTCCTCCGCTGGCCGAAACAGCATCAAATGCTGTAGCACGAACGGTAATAACTTTCTTTGCATCTGTCGATTGCACTGTCGCTATAACATTGCCTGCGTATATTGGACGTTTAAAAGTATCCGCAGACTCGACGCTGATAATCTCAGACAACATTTGAACATCAAGACTGGCAGCGACCCGAGGAAGGATGTTTTTACCGTTACCCGTTGCCGGGGCTAATACCGCGTCATAATCAGCGGCAAGCTCGGTGACTAACCCCGCTATGTTTTCGGCTAGTTGGTGGGCATAGACCGCATTATCTGCAATCAATACTTTAGCGACACCATGGGCAGCCGCTGCTTCAGCACCAGCGGCAGCACAATCACTCCCAGCCACCAGCAAGTGAATATCACCCCCCATAGCAAGGGCTGCTGTCACAGTGTTTAATGTTGCGCCTTTCAGGCTCGCGTTATCATGTTCTGCAATAACTAATATACTCATTAGATTACTTTTGCCTCGTTTTTAAGTTTTTCTACTAGCTCATCGACCGACGCTACTTTGATACCGGCTTGACGCTCTGCGGGGGGTTCAACCTTGATCATGCTGACAGTGTTAGTCAGATTAACAGCCAAGTCATCGGGAGTAAAAATATCTAGGGGCTTCTTTTTAGCCTTCATGATATTAGGCAGTGATGCGTAGCGAGGTTCATTTAAGCGAAGATCGGTAGTCACAACAGCAGGCAATGTCAGTGTCACCGTTTGCAAACCGCCATCAACCTCGCGAGTTACGTTGAGTGTGCTATCCGCCACCTCAATGTTAGAGGCGAAGGTGCCTTGTCCAATGCCTGCCAATGCTGCCAGCATTTGACCCGTTTGATTATTATCGCCGTCGATTGACTGTTTACCCAATATAATTAAGTCAGGGCTTTCTTTATCTACTATGGCTTTCAATAATTTTGCAACGCCTAAGGGTTGCGGTTCGCTATCTGTTTCAACCATTATCGCTCTGTCTGCCCCAAGCGCTAAGGCGGTACGGAGTTGCTCTTGAACAACTTTAGGCCCAATCGAGACGGCGATAATTTCAGATGCAGTGCCCGCTTCTTTTAAGCGAACGGCCTCTTCAACAGCTATTTCGCAAAAGGGGTTTAATGACATTTTGACGTTATTTAACTCAACGTCAGAGCCGTCGGCCTTAGGCCGAACTTTTACGTTATAATCAACAACGCGTTTTATTGCTACCAGAACCTTCATGAATGCTCCGAATGTGGTTAATGTGGGTTAGAAATATATAATTGATGGTTTAATATACACAAGAGATCAACGCTTAGATCATGGTCAAAAGTGGATACAGATGATTTAAGCGATTTAAAAGCAACTTTTGCAGATTAGTTAGCCGCCTGCGTGTCGTTGACAAACAGAGCTAAACATTCGCCAATATTGACGCTTTACCTCGCATTGGTCAATAGCAATAACTCTTATCTAACCGATATATAGACGGCTATTCGACTTAATTTATCAACTTATCTCACCGCTATAAGCTTAACGCATGCCTGACATTCGAGGAATCTATGTTTTTTTCAGTTGAGATGACTCTCTTGACCATACAAGCCAGCATTTTTCAGCTAAAGTATGACTTTTTTAAACCATTGAATGTATAAAATCGTATCATGTTAACAGTTATTTATTGTTAAAATATTTTGACACTTACTAAACGTATTGGAAATAATATGCACAACTATACAGCACCACTTAAAGACATACGCTTCGTCATGACAGAGCTCGCTGAGTTAGACAATATTTGTGAACTCCCCAGCTACCAAGCGATTGATGTTGAAACGGTCAACGCAGTTCTCGAGGAAGGCGCTAAATTTGCTAACGAAATACTTTCGCCACTCAATATGATCGGCGATCAAGAAGGCACAAAGATTGACGCCAATGGCGTTATTGAGGCCTCAGGGTATAAAGAGGCCTATTCACAATATATGGCAGGTGGTTGGTCTACCCTCCCTTGCGCTGAAGAATTTGGTGGCATGGGCATGCCTCATATTGTTTCTTCAGCCGTAAGCGAAATGTGGGCATCGTCTAACTTATCATTTTCTATTGGTCCGATGCTTTCAATCGGTGCTATTAGCGCAATACAAAAGCATGCCAGCAGCGAGATTAAAGCGCAGTACCTCGACGCCATGATCAGTGGTCGTTGGACAGGCACCATGAATCTTACCGAGCCACAAGCTGGCTCTGACTTAGCCGCAGTAAGAACAAAAGCCGTACCCAATGGCGATCACTATTTAATAAGCGGCACCAAGATTTATATTTCTTGGGGCGATCATCAAATGACTGAAAATATCGTGCATTTAGTGCTAGCTCGAACGCCCGATGCTCCAAAAGGTGTTAAAGGTATCTCGATGTTTATCGTACCCAAATTTCACATTGATGCAGACGGCAATTGTGGCGAACAAAACGATGTCATTTGCAGCTCGATTGAACATAAGCTAGGAATTCATGCTAGCCCAACCTGCGTAATGAATTACGGAGAAAAAGGCGGCGCTGTCGGCTACTTGGTCGGCGATGAGAATCAAGGCCTCAAGTACATGTTCACTATGATGAATGCCGCTCGCTTGCATGTTGGCATCGAAGGCGTCGCCATGTGTGAGGCTTCTTACCAGCATGCCTTAAAATACGCTAAAGACCGAGTCCAAGGCGCGCCACTTGGCCAGGTCGAAGCCAAGACTATTATCCATCACGGTGACATTCGTCGAATGCTTATGCACATGAAGGCAATGACCGAGGCTACTCGGGCGGTCAATTATAACACGGCCTCTTCACTTGATCGCGGCGATAAAGGCGATGAAGCCGCCTACAAAAGACTGGAATTTTTGACCCCTATTGCAAAAGCTTGGGCCACTGAAGTAGCACAAGAGGTAACGGGCTTAGGGGTACAAATTCATGGTGGCATGGGCTTCGTTGAAGAGACAGGTGCAGCTCAATTTGTCCGTGATGCAAGAATTATCACTATCTATGAAGGCACTACAGGCATTCAAGGCCTCGATCTTATTGGTAGGAAAATACTGCGAGATGGAGGCACTCAATTAATGTCAGTTATCGCCGAAGTCGAGACAACCGTCCAACAGCTTCAATCTAAAACCAACCCTTTAACCAACATGACTCTAGCATTAGCAACTGCACTTGAACAATGGCAAAAAGCCAGCCTAGACATTACGAGCCGCGTCACCGATGATATCGATTTAGTTGGTACTTGCTCAGTGAACTATCTAATGCTTTGCGGCACCGTTCTCGGTGGCTGGCTAATGGCTAAAGGCGCATTGGTTGCGCATCAGAAAATCGATGAAGATCCTGATTTTTATGGCGCAAAAATTATCACTGCCGAG
>DDED01000137.1 GCA_002336035.1 Cellvibrionales bacterium UBA1963 | reverse complement strand
AATACCATCATTGGCATTACGAATCGCTTGGTTAAGGCCTCGAATTTGTGAGGTAAAGGTATTTGAAATGGCCAAACCAGCGGCATCATCCCGTGCGCTGTTTATACGCAAACCAGATGACAGGCGGTTTAATGATGTATTTAGAGACTCCTGAGATTGATTAAGGTTACGCTGGGCTTGCAACGAGGCAATATTTGTATTTATGATCTGCGACATGTAGGTGCTCCTTTATAAAAACCATATTGAACCATTGTGGATAATCCTTTTTGATTCAAAGTAATCGGACTGAAATAAACCAAAGTAATTTAAAAAAAATTCTCTGCATTAGATATGTTTTTAACACCCAGCGAAGGCCTAGCACCATTATTTTAGATAATTAAAAAGTGATAAATTGGCTATCTTCACAAAACTTTGCTGGGTGGTTTCTAAGACTAGCGTCTGAAACGAAAGCCTACTAACGGCTTCATTATAGTCAACATCACGGATAACACTGAGTATCTGCTTGCCTGCAAGCGCCAAACTTTCTTGGTTGCTAGAGGCAGCTGTTAGGGTGTTCATGCGCGCGCCTATGTCAGTTCTAGATGATCGTACCCTCTCTTGAACCGCCGATAAGGCATCAAGCGTATCAGCAATAAACTGATCAAATTCACTCTCTTCACCACGATTATTTGTTGATGATGGTTCTTCAAATGCAGCAATTCTATCCCCAACTTCCTTAACAATATTGAGCATGTTTGTGTGTTTTATGAGCCTTAATGTGAAGGTATCACCCGTGAGTGGTGTTGAACTTAAATCAATTTTTAAGCCGCCTTCTAATAAACCTAAAGAAGCAACATAGGGATTATTGTCGCTCACTAAGACGCCATCTGAAATTCGATAGATACTATAATTTGGCCCAATAGGAATAATCGCACTCTCTAAATTAAATTTAAATACATATCCTTGATCTCCGCCGTTTGCAACCGCTAAATCATATGCCTCTTGACTTAAAACCTGAACAGACAATGTTTGTGGATCAGGCCCAGTTGTTAGACCCACTTCGACCTCTGGTAAAAACTCATTGGCATCAAAATTTTCAAACAGTGAAAAACCATTATCAGAACTGGCAACAGTTAACTGCTCTGAAATTTTTTCATGCCGAATTCCATTATCACCTTGATAACGATACCGACCTTCCTCTAACGTGTAAGCAGGTGCATTGTTCAAAAATCCCGAAAAAATGTAATCGCCATTTTCATCTTGGGAATTTGTTAGTGAGGCAAGTTCAAGTACTCGTTCAGAGATCTCTATGGCTATATTCCTTCGCTCTATATTAGTTAGACCGGCCCCATCCGCTTGAATCACTAATTCATTAAGGCGGTTCAAAATAGTTTCAATATTAGTTAGCACGGCCTCAGTGCGCTTTAATCGAGCGTCAATTGCATCAATATTTTTCTGATAACCACTGATATTATTTAGTTCAGAGTCAATTGCTAAGATACGCGCAGCAGCAACGGGGTCATCAGATGCAATATTAACACGCTGACCCGTAGTTAACTGATTTTGTGTCTGTGCAATCTCTACTGAAGCTTTGTTAATGCCATTTAAAGACTGCTGATAAACTTGTAATGAAGATAGCCGCATAATAACGTTACCCGTAACTAATAAATATCAAAGTGATAATACACCAAACCATGTTTTGATAATAAAATGTCAATTGAAAACACCCAATAGGGTTTGAAAAATATCTCTTGCCGTGTTGATGACTTGTGCCGATGCACTATAAGCGTGTTGAAATTCAATTAATCGAGCGGCTTCTTCATCGAGATTGACGCCCGAAATCGATTCTCGGCGAGATTGACTTTGCTCTAATAACAACTTACTGGCGCTTTCATTTATCTGTGCGGCTTGTGTCTGACTTCCAAGCGAAGTGACTGCCGACTGATATTCATCAGAAAAACTCATAGTGCCATTTTTGAATATGTTTAGCGTCTGTAAATCTTGCAAGGCCAATGCATTGCGATTGTCACCTTGAGCATCTGCATCACCACTAATTAAAAACCGGTCACCTGCTGCAGGTGTGCCAGTGATCGTTAAAGGATAACCAGAAAAAACAGCCATCGATTTAGGTATAGCGGAACCAAATAAACTCCCAGAAGATTTCATGCTAGTGTTTTTATCGGTCACTATCTCAACAATACCACCTGCTACAGTTTCTTCGTTGGGATCAAGACGCGCCCTGGTTAGTGGTCCGCCGTTAACGCTCCGAATCAACACGCGGTCATCCGGTTCACCACCGATACGACTGAGTTTTAAATCTTGACCAGTGAAAGAACGAATCAATAATTGATTATCAATAACCTCAGCAGTGATAGACTGGCCTGAAAAAATAGCATTTATTTGATTGGCCAAATTTTCATTCGTAAATGGCAAAGTATTGTTCAAACGAGTACCGTTTAGGCTCATTTCTAGTAAATTATTATCGCCGTCATCGGTCACATTAATCAGTAAAGAAGTTGACGCAGTGGCACTAACACCGTCTATATTACTCAGCCGAGCTGCGATAACATCTGCTGAGTCACCACTGTTAATTGTATGTGTTAATATTGCTGTCGATCCTGTCAACGGATCAATTGTGGTAAGCGTTACTACTTCTGAAGCGCTACCGCCTCCTGGAAAACCATTTGACATTGTCCCAGTCGGCCCAGTATTTGCTGAAAACACCTGCGGTGAATCGCTTGCCCAGTAAAGAGAACCCTGTGAATACGGCAGCAAATGATTAACACTTCCTGATTTATAAGACTGATTACGAATTGGTGGGTCTAGTTGTTGTGGATTCGTTGGATCTGAATTATCGAGCACATCATAAGTACTGGCTGAGGTGAACCGAATCAATAAAGGGGGTAGCAATGCATCGGACGACAAAAAGGAATCCAGTGCACTAAGATCCATATCAGCCACACTAATTGTATCGTTTAAGAGCACTTTAGCCGTACCACTGTTAGTTGCTAACGCTTCAAATTTTAATGGCGAGGCCAACGCAAGTTCAGCGCTTGATTGAATAGCAAGTGACATTTGGCGCGCACCAGATGCACTCGGATTAATATAAAACTGATCACCCGTTTGGTACGTCCCCGAATCAAGGTGAATACTGAATCCTTGCCCAGTTTGAATTGACTGAGGATAACCATTGGCGAGAAGACCACTCGCAACAACCTGTTTGTCTTCAAGACGAGTGAGGCTATAATTTAAAGGCGTTGAGGCGCCGCTAAGAACCAACCGATATTGGCTGGCATCAAGTGCATTAGCATCCATTATGCTGACGGTCGTCACTTGTGAACCCGCTGAAGCATTAGATGATGCAGCAATGATTCTTTGACTAACTAAAAGATCGCTATTCACTGATGAAAAGAAATTACCTCCTTGCTTTCCATTGCGGTCAATACCTGCCTGATGTTGTAAATTATACATCTGAGTTATCGACAGAGAAAGTCGATTAATAGTCCCTTCAATGCCTTTTAGCATTTGATCACGATACTGAATTAACCCCCCCAGCTTACCACCAGTAATACGATCAGTAATATTTGTTTGACGACCATTAAATTCAAGCATCACCGCTTTATTACCAACATTGAGGGTATCATCAGTTATCGAAATCTTATTGACAGTCCCATCAATTACCAGCGGTTGACCAGCGCCAATATATATATTGACGGAATCACCTGACTGGACAGTACTAAATGAGATCAATTCTGCAAGTGATCGCATCGCATTGTCACGTTTATCGAGTAAATTATTCGTCTCATCACCGGATCCGCTGACTTGACGATTAATAATTTGTTGATTTAAATCAGCGATTTTTTTGGCGTGGATATTTATCTGATCGGCTACTTTTACGATCTGCTCGTTAACCATAGACTGTTGCTGAGCAATAGTAACCGCAACTTTATTAAACCGTTTGGCAAGGGCATCTGCTTGGCTTAAAACAACTTTTCGCGCTGCATCCGATGTCACGTTATCTGATGCGGCCTTAAGAGCAGAAAAAAAGTTCTCTAGTGAGGTGGAGAGCCCAGTTTCATCACCACCGATCATTTTCTCTAAATTTGCTAACTGGCTGGCTAATATATCAAATTCAGCATAACTGGCACTGTCGATTAAAACTTGCTGATTAATAAATTGGTCGGTTATTCGCCTGACCGTCTCAATATCAACGCCAGTGCCAATAAAACCACCTTGATCATAAATAGATGAACGAGTTTGAGGGACTGCTTGCTGCCGGCTATAACCATCAACATTGGCATTTGCAATATTATTACCAGTAGTATTAATGGCCGTTTGACTGGCTAATAAACCACTTGCACCTATATTTAACAGCCCCATAGACACTCCTAACTCTTAGACAAAAAAACCGTATCGCCTGATAAATTTTCAGCACGATTTACTTCAATATTAAAATGAGTTTGCAGTAATATTGCTTTTATCTTATTTGCATATTCAGGATCAGTGGCATACCCAGCGTGTTGCAGTTCGTCTGCAAAATCAGCTTTATTATCGGCTTTTTCTAAGGCAATTTGGTAGCGTGGATGCTGTATAATAAAGTCAGCATAATCTTTAAAGCTATCTTCAAATGATTGATACGCTCGAAATGAACATTCAACCTCGACTGCGGATTTTTTTATGCCATCATACTCTGTAGTCGTTGCCGCTACAGCAGAGCCCGACCATCGATCATCAGCTTTGATACCAAAAAGATTAAAACTTTGACCACCCTTTTGGTTCAGAGGTATGTGCTGGCCCCAACCCGTTTCCAAACCTGCTTGAGCTAACAGCACCGAGGGTGAAACGCCTAATTTACTGGCCGCTTTTTCAGCATAAGGATACAGCGATGCGATAAAATCTTTCGGTGAGCTAAAATGTGTAGCCGCTGAATTATGAGCAGCGGTGGTGGGTGTCGCAACCGTTTGCTGATGATCCTGCTTTAATTTGTGTATCGAAAACAAGGTGTCGTCCAATGATTGTAACGAACGACTATCCTGTGTGGCTGAACCAATAGGCAACGATTCATTGCTCACTGAAGGTGTCTCAATGATCGAGTTAATCTTAGGTCCTAATTGTCGAACAATGGCGTCAGCAAAGCCTAAACCATTATTCCCTGTAAGCTCAATACTCCACTGATCATCAAGCATACCTTGATAAAAACTAACTTGGTCACCACCCAACAGACTATCTTTAGCTAACGCATTTGTCGCGCTGCGCATATTTTTTAACATCATATTTACCAGCAGTGACTCAAATTCTGCAGCGACCTCGATTAGCGCTGCAGACTCGTCTTGACCAGCCAATTGCTTAATCGACTGCAACCCCTGCAAATCATTGTAAGCTGATGATGAGTGTGTGATATTCATAACTTTCTCACTTTACTGGCCATTAAATAACTACCAGCTCAGCACGAAGCGCACCCGCCTGCTTCATAGCTTCTAATATAGCCATTAGGTCTCCCGGAGCAGCCCCGACCTGATTAACAGCACGAACGATTTCATTTAATTCAGTACCTGGATCAAACAAAAACATTCGATTTTGCTCTTGATCAACGTTAATTTCTGAATTAGCTACAACAGCAGTTTCACCGCCAGCTAGAATATTTGGCTGGCTAATATCAGCATTTTCTGCAACAGTAACGGTTAAGCTTCCGTGAGTAACAGCAACCGGTGAAACCTTTACACTGCTGCCAACCACAATAGTGCCCGTACGAGAATTAATGATAACTTTTGCAGAGGCCTGACCTTGTTGAATGTCAAGATTTTCTAATACAGACACATAAGTCACACGCTGATCAACATTAACGGGAGCCGTAACACTGATCGAACTTGCGTCTAGAGCGCTAGCTACTGAAGGCCCAAATACCGTATTGATTCTTTGTGCAACGCGTTTAGCCGTTGTAAAATCGGCTCGGTTTAAGTTAAATACAATATTACCTGAATTTTCGAAGCCAGTATTAATAGCACGCTCTACTGAAGCGCCATTAGGAATCCGACCCACGCTAGGAATATTCACAGTTATTTTAGAGCCATCATTACCCTCGACGCCAAAACCACCAACCACCAAATTACCTTGCGCCAAAGCATAGACTTGTCCATCAATGCCTTTGAGTGGAGTAAGTAATAAACTGCCGCCGCGAAGGCTCTTAGCATTGCCCATGGACGAGACAGTAATGTCAATGGTTTGACCCGGCTTAGAAAAAGCTGGAATTTCTGCATGAACGGCGACTGCAGCAACATTTTTTAATTGATAACGCACGCCATCAGGCATCGTAACGCCAAACTGTTTTAACATATTTGAGAAAGACTGCGTGGTAAACGGTGTTTGTGAGGTTTGGTCACCAGAACCATCTAAACCCACCACTAAACCGTAACCAATTAAAGCATTAGATCTTACGCCGGCAATGGAGGCCATATCTTTTAGACGATCTGCCTGCACTGTAACCGAAACGGAGAGTACAATGGGAATGAGCAGTAGTCGATTTAACATAGATAACTTTATTAACGGCATAATAAATCCTTAAAATGGCCAGTAACTTGAATTAAAGAATTTTGAAGCCCAGCCTTGCTGATTGGCATTTGCCAAATCACCAGTGCCGCTATAAGAAATTCTTGCATCGGCTACTTTAGTGGAAGCGATAGTATTAAAAGAAGATACATCATCGGGTCGAATCAAACCGCTGAGACGAATAAATTCATTTCCGTTGGTTAACGTCATCCATTTCTCACCACGAATTTGTAATAAGCCATTAGGCAATACTGCAACAACTGTGACTGCAATGCTGCCTTGCAGACGATTTTCCTGATCAGTTTCTGCAGCACCATCGAAACCTCGTGATTGATTCACACTAGTCAACAACGTATTGTCATGAAGAGTGACGGGCTGACCCAATAAAGTATCGGCACCAAAGTTCACATCAGAATCTTTTTCAATTTTTGTTTCTGCAGATTTACTTGATACCGTTCGCTCGTTCAAACTAACAGTGATTATATCGCCTGCACGATAAGCACGGCGGTCATTATAAAGATCCATACCTACCTGTGCTGAAAATAGACCGCCGGCAGAAAACGGCTCTGAGCTTTGGCTAGGCGCTAATATAGGTGCATACTCAGCCGTGTCTGGCTGCTCTTGCATAGGCATGGAGCCACAGGCTGTTACCAACACCGATAGTAAGATAACCAACTGAACCTTGATTAATTTATTAAAAAAAATCACTATTTAAGGGCCTCCATTAGTAAGTTAGATATTTTGGGTAATAAACTGAAGCATTTGATCGGTAGTTTGCAGTACTTTAGAGTTCACTTCATATGTCCTCTGAGTAGTAATCATATTCACTAACTCTTCGACTATATTCACATTTGAATTCTCAATACTACCTTGTTGCAAAGAGCCAAAACCATTTAAACCCGGCGTCCCCTGCTGGGCTGGTCCGCTAGAGGCCGTTTCAAGAAACAAGTTGGCACCCATTGCCTGCAACCCAGCTGGATTAATAAAGTCGGTCAATTGAATACTGCCTAATTGGGTTGGCGAGGTATCGCCAGCCAGTAAAACTGAAACGGTACCATCTTGGCCAATAGTAATCGTTTGCGCTCCTTCTGGAATAGCAATAGCAGGCTGTAATGTTAAGCCGTCTGCATTGACGACCTCGCCATCTGCGCTTAAATGAAACTCACCGTTTCGGGTATAGGCAATCTGTCCACTTGGCTGAAGAATTTCAAAAAAACCTCGGCCATTAATCGCTAAATCTAAGGGTTGATCAGTGACCTGTAAACTACCAGTACTAAATTGTTTTTGAGTGCCGACCACCCTTACACCTGTACCTAGCTGAAGGCCTGAAGGCAATTGATTGTTTTGTGAGGACTGTGCGCCAGGCTGACGCTGAATTTGATAAAGTAAATCTTCAAAAATTACTCGGTCACGTTTAAAACCAACAGTCGAGGCGTTAGCCAAGTTATTTGATATGGTCGTTAACTGCTTATCTTGTGCAGTTAAGCCAGTCTTACTAGCAAATAGTGCTGCGTGCATAATTCATCCCCAAACTTTTTAAATTATCTTACCCATTAATTACAGCTGTACCTGCAATATTCTATTACTGGTCTCTGCATTTTCAGAAACTGTTTGCATCATCTTTATCTGCATTTCAAACTGCCGCGCTAACGACATGATGGCGGTTAATTCACTAACAGCACTGACATTACTAGACTCCAAAAAACCTGCTTGAACTCTTATGTTTGGGTCTAAAATTTCACTGCCATTCATGCTATGAATCAAACCATCATCCAACTTTTTCAATTGGCTCAAGCTTGGATTGACCAACTTTAATCGATCGACTACTACTAACGCCTCAGGTCCTTGGCCTAACGCCCTTGCAGTGATAGTGCCATCGATACCAATTTCTACTTTTTCAGCTTCAGGTAAAAGAATAGGACCAGCGTTGCCGATGACAGCTAAACCCTTTTCATTCCTTAGAATGCCAAAACTATCGATAGATAAATTTCCACCACGGCTATAAACCTCTTCTCCCGATTGAGATTCAAGTGCTAACCAACCTTCACCGCTGATAGCAACATCTAAATCGCGATTAGTCTCTATCAAATCTCCACGGGTTAAATCAGCCGCAGGTGTTTGAGTGACTGAGAATATTCGGCTATTGTAACCATCACCACCATTAATGGGCTGCGAAATAGCATTCGCTAAATCAGCTTTAAAACCAACGGTTGAAACATTGGCTAGGTTATGCGATCGGACAGCCTGTTCAAGCATGTTATGCTTGGCGCCGGTCATTGAGGTATAAAGAGCTCGATCCACTTAATTATCCTATTCATTATTGTGTTTCTAAATTAGCGCAGATTTATAATTGTCTGCTGTAATTCACTGTTCGTTTCAATCGTTCGAGAATTTGCCTGAAAGTTACGCTGGGCAATAATTAATGCGACCAATTCTTCTGAAAGGTCAACATTAGAATCCTCTAAAGCACCGGAAGAGATGGAACCAAGCGATGCAGTGTTTGGCGAATTAAATAACGGCTGCCCAGAATCTACCGACTCAACCCAGCTTGTGTCACCTATTGGCCTTAATCCTTGCTGATTAGTAAAATTGGCCATCGCTACTCGCCCTAAAACTAAGGATTGATCATTACTGTAACGTGCACTCACATCACCATTATCTGCAACGGTATAACTCGTCAATGTGCCACTAGAGTAACCGTCTTGTTTAGACTCATTAACCGAAAATTTTCCGCTGTATTGGGTTGAACCTGTGATTTCTATCATAAAATTAGAACTTACTGCCGGCTTAGTTACCGGGACTCGAGCTCCATCAGCAATACTCAATGGACCTAAAGCACCAGCCACACTGCCTTCTTCATCTAATGGCGTCCAATTTGATATGAGCAGTTGATCACTATTAGCCACATCTAGACTTCCATCATCAAAAAAACTTAAGGTATAGCTCGCCTGAGTTGCCGTATCTGGTGTTAATGGATTGGCTGTACCCACATCTTTACCGTCTATTTTTATATGCATAGTCCATGTGTTAGGTCCACTGACTTCGCTTGGCTCTTTAACAAAATATTGGGTTAACTCATGAGCAGTTCCTAATGAGTCATATATTTGAGTTGACCGCACATTATTATAAGTATCGGTATCATCCGCATCGAAGCCATTTAATCGCTCACTTATTAATGATGGCGCAACAGGAAATAAATTAGTGCCTGTAGACGTAGCTGTTTGTGCACTCAAATTGATATCAGCATCTAGCGTTAAGCTGATTTGCCCACCAACGGTAGCTTGATTGTTCGGTATTACTGCAGTACCGTCGATGTCAACTGATGCAGCACCGTCGCCCCCTACGACACTAGCATTTAATGTGCCGCCTGCAATAAAGGAGATATCACTGCCTAGCGATTCAGTAATACTGATAATGCCGCCTGTTTCACTCGCTGAAAAACCAGAAAGTGCATCGATAGCAGCTGCTAAGGCGGTCAAATCAACGCCCTCTACGGCATTGCCATTAATACTTAATTCTCCTGCAGCCACGAAACCCGCAGGTATAGTCAGTGTCGCTTCTGTTTTAGCCTTAGCTTTTACGCCATCAATTGAGTTTAATGCCGTTGCTATTTGTGCTGCTGATTGATTACTACTGGCAGGTATAGAGTAAGTCTTGCCATTAATGTCAATAGTTCCTGCAGCAAAATCGTTGCTGTTTCCTTGGTTTGCACTAGCGGCGGCAAGATTTGAACTGGTATTGTTAACGATTTTAGCCGGAGCCAAGTCATCAGCATTGACATTAAAAAGCATGTCGACTTTTGTGGTTGAAACGGGTGCCAAATCAGATTTTTTCAGTTGAATATCAGTCAATACATCAGGAATTGCACCGTCTTCATTCGCAAGAAAACCCTGCAATCTAGCGCCGTCATTCGTCACAACGTAACCATCTTTATCCGCCTTGAACTGGCCAGCTCGAGTAAAGGATTGAGAACCTTTATCACTCAAAACAAAAAAACCATTGCCATTAATGGCTAAATCTAATTCACCTTTCGTAAAGCTGACAGTGCCTTGAGAAAACTGCTGGGCAACATCTGATACCCTCACGCCAGTACCTATATGGTTAGATCCGCCCGCCATAGAGTGAGCATAGACGTCGGCAAATTCAGCACGCGACTGTTTAAAACCAACAGTACTGGCATTGGCAATATTATTACCAGTCACATTCAAATCGGTACTCGCTGCCAGTAAACCTGTAATTGCAGTATTAAAGCTCATGTCTATTTACCTCAGTTGAAATTGTTTTATTCACTAATTATGATGAATGTCTTTAACGGGTGATCGACACACCATCTATAAAAACTTTTTAATATCTGCCAATGGAACAGAACCGACACCATCGATATTCAGTATCATTGCATTATCCTTACCTATCGTAACGCTGTTAACATTTGCTCCAACCGCTAACGTCAACGACTTATCACTACCGTCAACTAAGCCATTGGCCTTAATCGCGTAACGACCCTCTGCGACAGCTTCACCACTGTTATTTTTTCCATCCCAGGTAAAGTCCAGATCGCCGCGCTGCTGATTCCCAAGAGTCATCGTCCTAATGGTGTTACCACTCGCATCTTGAATGACTAAACTGACATTCTTTGTTGCTGAAGGTAGATTTATTGTCCCCTTAACGGAACCTGTAGACGTTAGTTGCGCCTGACTAGTACTCACCTCAACCTGGCGACCTACCAGCCTTGATGCCTCCAATGCTTGACTAGAACGAAAGGCAGTGGCCAAATCATCAATTGAGTCATTAATATTTTGAATACCTTCAACCGAGCTAAATTGAGCCAATTGAGCGATGAAATCTTCATTTTTAGCGGGGCTTAATGGGTCTTGATTTTGTAATTGAGTAATCATTAGTTTTAAAAATGCGTCTTTACCCAATTCATCGTTCTTATTCGTACTGCTGTCTTTATTTTGAAGGCCAGCTATGCTGTTGGTCGTATCGTTATTAATTTGTGTCATCGTTAACCTCTAGGTTAATATTTAAAAGATGAATTTATTGCTCAAGTTTGTGTTGAGTAAATCAGTTACTGACCCATAGTGAGCAATCGCTGCATCATCGATTTTGTGGTGTTCATCATCTCAGCATTCATTTGAAACGATCGCGAAGCCGAAATCATGTCAGCCATCTCCTCAACGGTATTGACGTTTGAAAAAAATACGTAACCTTCTTCATTGGCCTGAGGGTCATTAGGAGAGTACGCTTTAGTTACTGGCGCTTGACTTTGAACAATCTCTTGGACCATGACACCAAAGCTAGCCTGTTCACGATTGAATGACCGTAATTGATCTTGCTGTTGCTGCTGTGCAGCAATAAAAACAGGTCTTCGCGCGCGATAAGCTTCCGCCTCTGAAGAAGCGGAAGTGTCGGCATTGGCCATATTACTGGCTGTGGTATTAAGGCGAACAGTTTGCGCACTCATTCCCATTGCTGCGATATCAAAAACACTGGCTAAGCTCATACTCTCACTCTCTGGATCTGTTGTTAATAATTCTGCCTAATAACAATATATTTTTTGTCAGCGTGCGTTAATTGTGGCTTAAGCATCACACAAGCGACAATTATCTTCCGGATATCGCTTTACTCAAACTGGCAAACTTACCGTTTAAAAATCGAAAGCTAGCACCAAATTCTAATGCGTTGCGAGCAAAGGCCGCACTTTCTAGCTGTGCATCAACGGTATTACCATCAAGGCTTTTTTGCAGAGGCACTCGGTAAGATAATATCGACGTGGAACCGTGATTTAAGGTCGTAGAAGTAACATGATGTTCATGGGTAACACGCAAGCGAGAATGTCGTTGACCTTTTTGCGCCTGCTGGAGAGCGGTAACGAAATCAAAGTCCTGCGCTTTGAAACCAGGCGTCTCTGCGTTAGCAAGGTTATTAGCCAATACTGCAGAACGTTCTGTACGCATATGCAATGCTTGCTCATGCAATCCCAACGCGTTAGTAAAATTGATAGCTGTCATGCCCGCTCCCTTACTTTTTGTCATCACCGGTAATGTCACAACCTTGTTTCAAATCAGTAATGACAATGTGATTAATTCAATTGCTGTCGATATTTTATTTGCAACCGGTATGCCAAAATATAAAAATGTAGGATATTCATGTGCTTATAACTATTTTTCACGATTTCAGTCTGCACCAGCGAACTGATCGGCAAAGAGGTGCCGCAATGCGGCAATGCCTCGTAATCCAACCACGCTTGCACTGGCAAGCACACAGACCCAGGCAATCATAACCCCCCTTTAAAGGCGTACATTCACGACAACCGGACATAACAAGCATGGCTTTAGATGGCTAGGCATGAATCATGCATAAGGTTGTAGGCAAGCCCACAGGCAGTGACACAGGCTGGTATGCTAGGCACCAAACAGCAACAATCAAAAACAGACTCTTAATTCGAAGGGCAGCAATGAAAAAAAATGGATTACAACAAACATGAAATTGACCCGCGCGCCACAACTATTATTTGTTGGCTTGGTTTGGCTTTGCAGTCTATCCGTCACTTTTGCCCAAGCCGCGAATAGCGTCAACCAACATGCAACAGTGAGTACTGCTGAGCAAAAAATATACGCTCCAGAACTGCAACAACTAGCCCTAGCCTACGCTAAGGAATTTTTGAGTCAGGTCAATACTGGCAGCAGAGTAGAGTATCGAGCAGCTAAAATTGATGCGCGAATGGCCATGACACGCTGCTCGTTACCGTTGCGTTTCAACGGCCCTAAAAGTAACGCCAGAGCCGGTAGAAAAATTGTCAAAGTAAGCTGTGAGGATAAAAAATCTTGGTCAGTGTTTATACCCTTAAGCTTTACCTATTGGCAAAAGGTAGTAACAGCTAAGCATTCCATCAGTCGTAATACCGTCATCAGCGCTGACGATGTCGTATTAACGGAGCACGCACTGGTTTCTCAAGTCGCAGACTACCACAGTGAAATTGCACAAATAGTTGGTCAATCAGCCAAAAGGAGTATCGCAGAAGGGCAAGCAATTAGGCAGCAAGCACTTAAACCCTCTCGATGGATTAAGCGTGGTGACCAAGTGACAATCGTTTCAACGACACCGAACCTAGAAATAAAAATGGCTGGCATAGCAATGAGTGATGGCAGCCAAGGTCAACAAATTTCGGTTCGAAACAAAAGCTCAAAACGCATTATTAAGGCCATGGTGGTCGCGCCGGGGAAAGTCAAACCATTAATGTAATTACTAGCGATCAACGACTGACAATAGACCATCAAAGAGAATCAAATTATGGCATTTCAACAAGCATCTCAAAGTGATAATAGCAGAGTATCGCCCAATAATACGGCTACCAATGAACAAGGGAAGAGCAGTTTAGCGAATGAGATTTATCAATCACTAGGCGCAGATCAAGCTGACCTGCAGCAACTGACAGAATGGCTTAATAAAGAAAAATTGGCATTAGAACAGCAAGATCATGCATCGATTAATGATTTTGCAAAGCAAAAAGATACGTTAGTAAGGCGCCTTGAACAACGAAGTCAGCTTCGAATCACTGTTCTCGAACGTCATGATTATTACCCGC
The DNA here is from genome assembly GCA_002336035.1 of Cellvibrionales bacterium UBA1963. Lineage (GTDB taxonomy): Bacteria > Pseudomonadota > Gammaproteobacteria > Pseudomonadales > UBA7434 > UBA7434. Next base: position 3,775 of record DDED01000137.1, on the reverse strand, counting down.
AACAAGGAAAGTGGCTAACAACAATTGAAGCCCTTAATCAGCACACACCCAGTGATCTATTAGGCATGTGGTTGAATTTAGAAGAGCAGCTCAAGGCCTGTCAACGAGTATTATTGTTGAATGAAACAATTATCACTGGATTAAAACAGAACGTTGACCGCTTCATGAATATTCTTCACGGCCAAACATCAACGACTCAGACTTACAATGCGTTAGGGCAGACAGAAAACTTCTTATCAAGAAGGGCCTTAACTCAGGCATAAAAATCTCTCTATAACGCTTAGATTAACGATTGCAAAGATACCTCAATAGCGCTTGTTATACGCTAAGCGGTACTTTACGATGAAACAAATCAATAATTAACAGACTGGAGAATAGTCATGGCTGAAAACCAAATGACTGAGCAGGAATTTGTTCAACTAAGGAAGTTTATTCGTCCCTACTCTAAACTGAATGTATTTATGTACAAGTTAACTGGCGGACGAATTATGGGCACGCTCACGGGTCGCGATGTCATGCTAGTCACTATGATTGGGGCTAAAAGCGGCACTGAGCGAACGATTCCATTAATGTACGTGCCTTATAAAAACGGGGTCATTGTGGTTGGCAGCCAAGGCGGGGCTCCAAAATCACCGGTTTGGGTTAAAAGTATTCAAAAAAACAGTGATGTCACTGTGCAGTATAAAAGCAAGAAAATGAAACTACGCGCAAGGCAAGTTGATGATGCTGAAAAAGCAGAAGTCTGGCCAACTTGCGTCAGCTATTACAAAGAATACGACGATTACCAAAACCGTACTGATCGCAACATCCCTGTCTTTGTATGTGAACCTTACGAATAATTAGACCGCCAGGGGTGGTATCAGGCGCGAAGCAAAATCTAATAAAAAGAATGCCAACATTGATGCTGCCAATGCGTCAATAGCTACTTTCGAAAGCGGCCAATTATCATCGGCAGCCTCATCAAGCCGATAAAACATTGGAAAACTTACTACAAAATAACACGCATAAAAAATTGAGCCCCAGCTTAACATCCATGATAAATTTTTGTAGGCAAAGTAAGGGGCATTTGCATCGGTGGCAACAAAACGAGTTTCAGCCCAAGCAAAAAATAATGCGGCAACAATAATTGTAATCATCCATGCAGCATGACTTCTTCCTATTCTTGACGTTCTAAATCTTCGCATCAGAATGACAGACATAGTGTGGTAGGCAATAAAGAAGGCTGGCGCATTGAAATACATACCTAGCGGTACTCTTTGCTCGCCAGAGCCTAACAAATTAGCATCGAAGTACCAGTTCACTTGCGGGAAAAAATAGATCATGCCTAAAACATCAAAAAAGTATTCCGTAAAAAAATATGTGGCCGTAAAAACAAAAATAAAAATCCAAATATTGGCTTTAAACCAATAGCTTTGGTGCCATTTTCTGCCAATATGTGACTCATCACGAATTAACAAAGGAATAATATACAGAGGCATTAGTAAAATTAAATTTTGTGTGATGTGCCAAAAAGTGTCAACGTTCATCCAGCCAAATTTTTGCTTAGCAGCATTCACTGCAAAGAAAAAGGGCAAGTAAGCTAAAAAGAATTTTTCGGCCCAGGCTTTACTCGCATTAGGAGAGAACCAGTAACCTGAAGTAGTATGGCTGTTTTCGGCAAGCATGGTCATCCTTATGATATTTTAAATTGATTGTTTAATTAAAGCAGGCACTTGTTCTGAAGTTAAATAGCCTGACGCTAATAAGGCTTCTAAACTGTCGCTCATAGTTTTTTCTGGACTATGTAATTCAATTCCATATTTAAATAATACTGGTGAATTTGACATCTCGGGCCACTGCGTTGCATACCGCATCAATTCGGCAGACACAGGCGAGTCGACTTTTTTTATTAATCGAAAAACATCAAACAAGCGACCCAACAATCGCATCTTCCAACCAGCCATATGAGATCGAGTTAACGCATGGCCACTTATTTTATCAATTAAATCTGCTTGCTCAGACCATGTCAGGTAATGGCCAACAATTAAATGTCGCGCCAATTGACTTTTGTTTTCGCCCTGAATCACAATCGATGAAATCAATGCGGCCACATCTCGCACATCAACCTGTTGAATGCCCCCACCGTCAAAAATACGGAACCCGTTATTAAAACGGTGGTAAAGCGCCTTAAAGGCATCTGAAAAGCCTGGATCTTGCGGCCCTATAACACCCGAGGGATAAACAATAGAAATAGGTGCACCTTGCTGCTGCTTTTCACGCACTAGGTTTTCAGCCGCTGCTTTGCTGCGACCATAGGGCATGGTAGGCATGACTAAAGGTTTGGCTAAATCAATGTGACTAGCGTCGGTATTAAAAACAGCTGTTGCACTTGATACATAAATAAACCGTGATACCTTAGCAGTTACACTCGCATCAAGTATATTCTGTGTGCCAATAACATTGATCTGCTGTAAAGCTTCGACAGATGGCGCCGCTATCGGAGTGGCCGCCGCCGCGTGAATTACCCCCTGTATATTCATCATCGCCGTGTCAACGGATGCTTTATCTGTGATGTCGCCTACGACCAGTTCGCAGTGCTCAGTGTTAAACGGTAAATCAATGCGAGTAAAAATTTCTTTCGCACGCTCAAGGTCACGCACTAATAATCGAACTGATTGATTGGCACGCAACAAATGCCGTGCCACATGCGAACCGATAAAACCTGTTGCTCCAGTAATTAATACCGTCATTCATCATCCTCAACTAACGTAATGACCTTATTCGGGCAGTAGCGAGCGGCCAGCCTCACTTTATCTTCTAAATCCACTGAAGGCTCCAAATTTAACACTTTTACTTTTGGATAATCATCATTTTGATCTTCAACAGAAAATATTTCAGGTGCCTCATCTAAACAGACGCTATGGCCTTGACATAGATCTAAATCAATCCGTATTTTCATCGAATTACCCCATATTATTTATCGACAATACAGTGAATTACTTACTGATAATACCACTAACTTGAGCGGCGCTTATAACGAAGGCGACACGGACTTTCTGGGCGTAATACCATACCTGACAAATCATCAACATAACTGTCGGTATGATCAACAATTTCGAAACTATAGCGACGTAACAATGCGCTGAAAATAGCCTTTTGCTGTAATAGTGCAAAAGCATTTCCTCCGCATTTATGCCGCCCACCACCAAATGGTATGTAAGCGAACATTGTTTCTGGTTCCGTTCGGCTCGGATCAAATTTTTCTGGATCAGGAAAATACTCAGGATTACGATGCGAACCAAAAATAGAAATAGCCACGGTTTTACCCGCTGTTATCGCATGGCCGTCAAATTCAATGTCATTGATAACCCGCCGCATCAGCACCACCAAAGGCGGGTGGACACGTAACACTTCATTCAAAAAAGATTCCATTTTCGGCATTTCACGCAAAGCATTATGACTGAGCGTTTCATCGTGTTGGTAAACCGCATTCAGCTCTTCAACAATGGCCGCAGTATCTTCAGGATGCCTCGCTAACTCCGTTAGCATCCACGTCGAGGTACCTGAACTGGTGTGGTGGCCTGCAAAAATGGTCGCTATTACCAAGCCAGTGACCTCAGTGCTGGTCAAACAACTGCCATCAGCATAGGTGCCGGTCATAAAAGTCGCCAGTGCATCGGTGTATTCAATGTCGCTGTTACGCCGTTCATCTATCATGGCTGTGATAATTTCTTCTAAGCGCTCCCGCGCTCTATCGCGTTGTTCAAAAATAGGCTGTTGCATGTACGGGTCAACA
>DDED01000099.1 GCA_002336035.1 Cellvibrionales bacterium UBA1963 | reverse complement strand
TTGTCAGCGTCACGATTTATGCATTCAACGGAAGTGATGCCCAGTGCGTGTTCGATATCATCGACCCAGTATTTGGTCAGCTGTGCGTAATTGCTGGGTGACAACGCCACAGGCTTGGGCAGTGGGATCGATGCGCACGAGGGGGTGTCAATGGTGAAAACTTGTTTTTTGATGGCGCTTTCAACCATACGCCTAAATTTGGAAAAGCTGGGGATGAAATCGGTAGTTAAGCTGTTTTTTTGAGGTTGTAAATTATCGAGGCCGGTTAAGCGTCGCATGTCTGACTGATTAATGAGGCTTAGGTTGTCTAATTCATGCCATTCGATCCGACCCGTAGTCGATAATGCGTCTACGCTGGAGTGCAACAATTGCCATTGTTGTTGTTCGTCAAAGGCAGGATGAAGACTTCTAAACACGTGTGAAACTTGATATTGATCGATCACTTTGGGGAGTATTTCAAGGGGGTCACCTGCAAACACCAGTAGTTGCTGGCCCTCTTCAGCCAGTTGTTTTTTTAGTTGATAAAGGCTTTGTGTTAGAAATCGACGACGGTGCTGTGCCATACGTGTTTGTTGGTAACGACCCATGCTCAACCACTGGGGTTCGACACAGAAGACAATTAATAAATGCTCAACCGCTTTTGATGCTGCCAGTAAACAATGATTGTCGTGTCGGCGTAAGTCATTACCCAACCAATAGAGCCCTGTTTTTTGCATGAGTAGAAACAGCCTTTGATGACCTAATACCAAGAATTTTATACGCTCAAGGCGTGTATCAGACCACTTTAGCACGATTCGATTCTAATAGATTTTGATCCTTTTTAGAGCTTTGGGCGTAAAATAAACTAATTCATGAATCGATAACGGAACACACAAGTTTGATGGCCACTTTATTAACTGCTTTAGAACCGCCTAACAAGTCCTTATCTGTCGATGAGCAGTCGCGTCTTATTGAGATGGCTTGGGAAGACCGTACGCCTTTTGAAGCCATTAAGCGTCAGTTCGGTCTTAATGAGCCGGCAGTGATTCGTCTTATGCGACAGCAATTAAAGCGTCGCAGCTTCAATTCTTGGCGTGCCAGAGTCACTGGTCGCGCAACCAAGCATCAAGCGAAGCGTCCTGCGTCGGTATTGCGCGCGCACTGCCCTAGCCAGTACAAGATAAAAAATCGTTAATTGAATCAATACGGCAGGCTAAATTATCTGTGAAAAACACTCAGAATTCCAAAATGATCAAGCAAACAAAAATCTGCCCAGTTTGTAAGTTCAGTTTTTCTAATCGGAAAAAATGGCAACAGCGAGGCCTCTGGCCTAACATTGTCTATTGTTCTCAGCGCTGTCGACCGACCAATAAGCAATAGCCCTTAGTCATTATCGATGAAAATATAGCGGCCAATAAATAATTATTGCTATCACTTCAAATATTGCCTTTTCTTAAGTGGTTACCCCTTGTCAAATACTTTTAGTGACTTAATGCCTACAGTTAAAAGCAAAGTTTAGTGTAAGCTGGCTCGCCTAAACTTCAACGTTTTTAAACGATACATTATTTTTTAACTATTCAAGGTAACCATGTCATTTTCTGATTTACAGTTGTCCGCGCCCTTACTAAAAGCGATTAAAGAACAGGGTTATGAACATCCTTCACCTATACAAGAAAAAGCTATTCCTATCGTGTTGCGCGGCGACGATATTATGGCCGCAGCACAGACCGGCACGGGTAAGACCGCAGGCTTCACGCTGCCAATATTAGAAAAGTTGATCGATGGGCCTAAAGTTAATGGTAATCAAACTCGGGTTTTAATATTAACGCCAACAAGAGAGTTGGCGGCTCAAGTTGCAGCTAATGTTGTCACGTATTCGCAATACTTACCTATCAGCTCCACTGTCGTGTTTGGCGGTGTTAAAATAAATCCCCAGATGATGCGACTTAAAAAAGGCGTTGATATTCTTATTGCTACCCCAGGGCGTCTGCTTGACCTTCATAGTCAAAATGCTATCCGCTTTAAGCAACTTGAAGTGCTAGTGCTGGATGAGGCTGATCGCATGCTCGACATGGGATTCTTACCTGATATTCGCCGAATCATGAAGTTATTGCCTCAGCAGCGACAGAATCTACTGTTTTCAGCCACTTTTTCGCAGTCGATACGCGCGTTAGCGAAAACCATTGTCAACAAACCGGTTGAGATTTCTGTCGCAGCCGAGAATGCAACGGCTGCTCAAGTCAAACAATGGTTATGTCCGGTTGATAAAAAGGCCAAGTCAAAAGTATTGGCCGCGTTGATACACGATCGCGATTGGGGTCAGGTATTGGTGTTTACGCGAACGAAACACGGCGCTAACCGTCTGACTAAAGAGTTAGAGAGCCAGCATATTATGGCGACGGCTATTCACGGTAATAAAAGTCAGGCGGCTCGTACACGAGCATTGGCTGAGTTTAAACAAGGTGAAGTGCAGGTATTAGTCGCCACCGACATCGCTGCCCGTGGCCTGGATATTCATCAGTTACCGCATGTGGTGAATTTTGATTTACCGAATGTGCCGTCTGACTATGTTCATCGTATTGGTCGAACGGGTCGAGCTGGAGCAGAAGGTGAAGCCGTTTCATTAGTGTGTGCAGATGAACTTGACGAATTGATCGATATCGAACGTTTAATTGGTAACCTACTGCCGCGAGAGAGCCTAGAGGGCTTTGAACCTCAGCATGCTTTAATTGAAACAAGATTGGACACTCGACCACCTCGAAAGAAAAAGCCGAAGAAGCCCAGGGGCGATTTATCGTCAAAAAGCGATAAACCCGCAAGAAACCAGCGCCGCTCAGTTCAATCAAGTAAGTCTAGTCAACCAGCGTCTGGTGAAAAAGCCAAAGCAAAGCGCTCACGAAGACCGCAAAGAACGGCCGAAGCCAATGGTAACGTCAAGTCACCTAGCCGAAAGCCGTCTTCGCCACGCAAGGCGTCCTCCTCGACATGGGGCAAGTCAACTAAATCATAGTGAGTGATTGATGCGAATTGTATCAAGAACTCATCAATTGTTAGGTTCGACGTTATGGAAAATATTTTGTACGTCATCCAAGTCGTTAAGCATCATTAAGAATTTATCCAGCACTTCAGCATCTTCGCCAACAACGGAGGTTAAATTCTGCGGTAAAAACTGTATCTCATCGACTTCAAAGCTAATGTTATCGTTACTTTGGGTTAGCGCCTGCTTAGCTTTGGCGTAATCGGTATTCGGTGCAAAGACGGTAATTAAGTCATCTTCTTGCTCGATGTCGCTAACATCGACATCGGCTTCCATCAATGCCTCGAGAACGGCTTCATCATTGTCACCCTTAAAGGCCAAAATCGCTGCATGGTCAAACATGTGACTAACACTGCCTTGAGTGCCAATTTTGCAATTATTTTTCGTGAAGCAAACGCGAACGTCATTAAAGGTGCGGGTCGCGTTATCAGTGAGACAGTCGATAATTACCATACAACCGCCGGGTCCAAAGCCCTCGTAGCGCGCAACTTCAAAGTCCTCACCGCCACCGCCTTTGGCTTTATCGATGGCCTTTTCAATAACATGGCTGGGTACTTGATCTTTTTTAGCCTTATCAATTAAACCTCTTAGCGAGAGATTGCCGTCTGGATCAATGCCGCCCGCTTTGGCGATAACGTATATTTCACGACCGTACTTGCTGTAGACCTTGGCTTTGGCATCTGAAGTTTTTGCCATTGAATCTTTGCGGTTTTGGTAGGCTCTGCCCATGAGTAGGCGCTCCTTAGGGTGTTTGATGTCAGTTGAAGGTCTATTGCGATTTGCGCATTGGCCTTTTGCTTTTAACAGAACGTAGTTTACGTTATATCTCTGTGTTGACAAGTTAGGGAGTAAATAACTGGCTAGGATATCAATTTTTTTTTCATATTCATTTATTAATAGCCGGTATTTTAGTCTACAATTAACCAATGTTTTGCTACTTCATTATACCAATGGTGCTACATACACTCATTCATAGATAAGGCAAAAAATTTTGAACAACTCACCCAAAGACAGCAAATTAGATACTTTTTTCAGACTAATAGACGAAAATAATGACTCCCTGAAGTTTATTGGTATGGCTGCGTTTATTTTTTCAGTATTGCAAGTGATGTATTTTCAATTTTATATAAGCAGTGGCTTGTTTTACAGTTATTTGCAGTTTTGCGCAGAGCTTTCCACGCAGTTGTTATTGTTAATCGGTGAGCCAGTTACACTTTCCTTGCGCACGATAACCAGCGCAGCGGGTTCTGCAGTTACTGTAGTGGAGGGCTGTGATGCGTTAAGAATATACAGCGTACTGGTGGCTGTCATTATAGCTTTTCAAGCACCTTGGTATAAAAAACTGATAGGAATCTTTGTCGGCGTTGGGATGATGTTTGTATTTAATTTGATTCGCATTAGTTTATTGCTTTGGATAGATGTGCATCATACTGATTGGTTTGATGCCTTCCATCACACGATTTTACCTTTTGGTCTGTGGTTGATCGCGGTAGTCTATTTTTATTGGTGGGGAGGTTCAGCAAGCCGTTCCAGCGATGTTTAATGCGCGTGATGTTTTCATTGACAAGTTGTTTTTCTAACACTGGGTATTCTAGCGAAACTATTCACGTGCTTTTATCGTGATCTCTTGATTGTAATTTGCACTGCTTTAGCCACTAGAGAGAAAGTGTGTCTGTCTCAAATTAAAAATTGTTACAAAATAAATACTCGTCATTCTCATTTTTTGGTTAGATTGAGCGATAAAATATGCCGTTAATGACTATACACGCCGTCACGTAGTCACAGGCTGATGAGGCTTTTTTTGTAACCAAAATTCCGATTTTCTTTAAAGCATTGATTTAGTTGAAAAATAAATAAAATGATACCGCAACTTCAGACATTAATTTATTTTAATGTTTAGGGGTTTATTACTTGTTATTGATAATAAAACGATAAATTTTTCAACTATCGAAGTAAAGGGTTCATTAAAATACTAATTCCTGATCTTTAATGCCTGTCTTATGAATGTCTTATTTTAAATATCATTATAAATTACAACGATTTAAGTTTTTCCAAGGGCATTTGGTTGTTTTTTTGATTGAGGGGTTTTGAAAACCCCTTAACTTGATATGGTTTAAGTTGTAAATGTGTGTAAATATTAACCCCGTACACGTTTTGAACAAGATAAGGATTGCGGTTTCTAATTTGTACTACACTATGAATTGATAACGTAAAATTTTGCTTTTACAACTTACATTTTCTATTACTAGCAGACTTAGCTTTATCTCTTTGACGACAATAAAACAAGATGCATCTAACTAGTAAAAAAGACAAAAATAATTAGGAGAACACTATGTT
>DDED01000069.1:3840-5460 GCA_002336035.1 Cellvibrionales bacterium UBA1963 | reverse complement strand
ACAAACCAACGTCTTCACCCGCCTCAAGTAAGGCCTTATACACTTCTTCAGCACTCATATGATGCGCGCTGTCTGACGCACTTTCTAACAACTGCAAAACTTTAATGCGCGGCAGCGTGACTTTTAAGCCCGCTTTTCTAATCTCTTGATTTTCAATACCCATACTTATCTCCTGCAATTATTCTCATTGGTCAATATTAATTCGGGCTTAACGACGATCAAGGCTTCACATCTGTCACCCAGATGCCGTATTATTGCATTGACGACCATTGAATGAAACCGCCAATCGTCTTGTCTCGTTGTCTATTTTCTTTTCAAGCAATTACGGATACCTAGCATGAGTAAAGCTCGTCTCTTTCGCATTTACCGCCATCTATTGATTTCTCTTAGCTTATTATTAGCTGCCTGTGGTTCAATGCCCAACCTTTCGCCGCATAAGATATCCATCCAACAAGGCAATCTTATCACGCAAACCATGGTTGACCGTCTAAAGCTAGGCATGTCTAAGCGGCAAGTAGCATTTGTTTTAGGCACACCGTTAGTCGCTGACACCATTGAGCAAGATCAATGGCATTATATTTATTCGTTAAAAATGGGCAGTGGGAAAGTCTTTAAAAAGCAATTAGTCGTCCATTTTGAGCAAGATAACCTCAGCCACCTTGAAGGCGACTACCCACTTAATGCGAATAAGACGCAGTAAATTTAATGATCATGACTGTTCGCGAGAAGCTTTAGCTTTGTCGGCCCGTGCTTTTCGCAGGGCTTTTGGATCAGCCAATAACGGCCGGTAAATTTCAACTCGATCGGATGCTTTTAATCGGTATTGGTCGGCTTTAACCGTTTTACCAAACACTCCTATTTTAGCCACTGCTAAATCTATTTCAGGAAAATGTTGCGTGATGCCCGACTGTTCAGCCGCAGCTAAGGCGGTGCAACCCGGTTCGACCTCTAAAACAATAATTTTTTGTCGCTCGGGTGTTGCATAAGCGACTTCGACCGATAAATGCTGACTGATTATCGACTGCGACGGTGAATGATCGTCTGGCATGCGCTTACCTCACTGCTTGATAAAAAATTAGCTTCCATCCATTCGCTGTATTAGCATTGCTGGCTCGTATTAATCATGCGTAGCGTAGAGTCGATCAGCGCGCTGACAAAAAGTATCGACCAAAGACTGACTCACTGACTCTAGCACACCGCTGACAAGCCGAGAAGTGATCGTATTGTTAACCACAAACTCGATCTCTAATGACACTTTACTGGCACCTTCTCGGAGAGATGTGAACTGCCAACAACCACTGAACACTGAAAACGGGCCTTCCTCAAGTTGTAACTGGATTTGACTAGGAGCCGTCAACTGATTCCGGGTGGTAAAGTTGAGTGACACGCCCGCCTTTTTTAACGACAAGCTTGCCACCATATGAGACGGCGACGACTCGAGCACTTCACTGGCCACACAGTTATCAACAAATGTTGGGTAAGCAGCAACATCGTTGACTAGATCATACATCTGTTCAGCTGAATGAAACACTAATGCACTGCGTTGAATAACAATACTCATCGTATCGCTGCGTCCTTAATTATTAAGTTCGTGTGCCCATTACCCAAGGCCACCGTGAC
>DDED01000069.1:0-3509 GCA_002336035.1 Cellvibrionales bacterium UBA1963 | reverse complement strand
GACGAATCATGATACCCGCCATTACGTCAGAAACCTCAATGCTCATCATCGGGCGTTTGGTGCAGCAAAGGAAATACATACTGCGCATCATCGTCATTACCTTTTACCACCGATGGATCGTCACATTGTGTTTGCTCAGGTTTTAGCCGATCGAGATAAGCACAATATTCTTTTTCGCTCATTCCATGCCCAGAAGCAAATTTTTTAGCGGCTTTAATTTGGGCTAAGCTAATCACTTTGTTATTACTGTCATCACTCGTCATAGCTACCCACAAATCCATTTAATAATCGCTAACCGTGAAATAATTCGATGACAAACCTAAGTGGCTGGCAATTGCTGATGCTCAACTCACACGTCAATACAGCTTAAACAGACTAATCAATTGCGGCGCTTGTACCGCCGCTACTGACGCCATTATTGTCGCTGTTATTATCAGGGCTTAGTGGCCAGCGAACCATTAACCATTGAAACATAGCCGGTACAAAGAAAAATGACAATACGCTCGTCATTAATGTTCCACCCGCAATGATAATACCAAACGGCGGCCAAAAACCACCGCCGCCGAGCAGTAATGGCAAAAAACCCATGCAGGTAGTAATGGTCGTTGAAACAATATGACGCGAACAATGCATGACGGCGTTAACAATGGCTTGTTGATCACCGCGCCGTGCCAGCGGACAAGATTGAAGCTCAGCGATAATAACAATGGCCGCATTAATCGCTAAACCGATTAATGCCATCAAACCGATAATAGAGGTGAAACCAAATGCAAACCCTGAGACCGACAACGCTAGTACGCCTAATGCTGCTGCCTGCACTGCGACAATAATAATAATAATGGCTAAGCGAAAAGAATTAAATGCCATCACTAGCGCTACGATCAGCAACACCAAAATGATAATGAAATTAGACATTAACTGACTGACTGCTTGGGCACGCTGCTCACTCTCACCCCCAATTTCAATTCGATAGCCCAAAGGTAAAACCAAGGGATTTTGCTTGAGTTGCTGCTGAATGTCAGCCAATACCTTTGCTGGTAACACGCCATCTCGCAAGTAACCTTCAACAGTATTCACTCGCGAACCATCACGTCGCGCGATGGCGCTGCGAACGGGCTTAAGATGCACATTACCCAAGGCCGTTATCGGTGTAGTAAACACTCTATCAGACAACTCATGACTGCTGTTAAGTGGGAACACCATCAGCTGTTCTATGCCGCCAGTCTTATACCCCTGAGCACTCACACGAACAGGTAACAGTTCTGTCTGCTCTAACACCGACGATTGAACCTCGCCATTAATTGCAAGTTTAGTTTGTTGAGCTACATCCTTCAAAGACAAGCCCAAACTCAACAAAATCGTTTCGTCAAGATTTAACCAAACCTTCGGCACGGCATCGGACAATGTCGATCGAGCATGAGTCACTTCATCAGTCATTAATAATTGTCGACGCAACTGATCGCCTAAGTCGGCTAGCACATCTAAGCTGGGGCCATAGATTCGTATTTCTACGGGCGCGTTAAAGGGCGGGCCCTGCTCTAAACGTCGGATGATAATTTGCACCTCGGGAAATTGATCATCAAACTGCCGCTGAAGTATAGGTACTAGGCGGTTCGCATCACGAAAATCTGACACCGTTAGCATCGCCTGCGCATAATATTGGTCATGATCATGACGCTGAATTAAATTATAATAAAAAGACGGTGAATTCCCACCAATAAACCATTGCCGTGACTCAATCTCGTCTACTTTTGCCAGTTCAGCGTCAACTAATGTCACTTGCCGCTGAGTTTCAGTAATACTTGCTGACAACGGCAGATAGATTTCAAAGTTAATCATATCGCGGTCAGATGGGGGGAAGAATTGTTCTGGAATTCGACTGGCTAATACGACGCCTAACAATGGTAAGCAAGCGACCAACAGCATTACTTTTACGGGCCGAGCGGTGGCCCAGCTAACACAAAAGATTAGCCGCGATGATAAGGTCGGGGTTTTTAAGCCACTCACAAACCAACGTGTAGACGTATTATGACTCAACAATCGACCGGCTAAACCCGCCAACAATATGTGTGAAATTAGGTACGAACCAATTAATGAAAAGACAACGGTTAAACCAACTCCGCGCACAAATTCACCGCCATTTCCAGGCATTAAAATAATGGGCATAAACGTTAATACGGTTGTCACCGTAGAGCCTAATAAAGGCAACCATAACCGCCTCACGGCCATGGTTGCAGCCTGCAAGCCATTCATGCCTTGGCCTTTGTAACGAGCTACGGTATCAACCATGACGATCGCGTTATCAACCATAATGCCTAAAGCAATAATCAATCCCGCCACTGACATTTGGTGAATCGGCAAACCAAAAAATTTCATGCAAGCCAGTGAAAACAAAATGGTTAATGGTAAAGCTGCCGACACCAGTAACGCCGCACGCCAGCCTAAGGAAAGCCACAGTACTAAAGATATTAATATAAACCCAAGTAATACATTACTCACTAAATCGGTTAGTCGATCGCGTGTATATGATTGTTGATCAAATAACACGGTCACTTTGATCGTATCGGGTAACGATGAACGGAAATCGATGAGTGCGGAATTTATTTGTGCCAACCAATAGTCACCGCGCATACTAGCTTGCATGCGAACTGCTACGGCAACACCGCGTTGACCGTTAATCAAAGTAATGCTGTCGGCCGGTGTTTTCGACTGCCGCGAAACAGTCGCTATATCGCCGACACTGACAACCCCCTGCGACTCCCCCGTAAGCGGAATACGCCGAATACGCTCCTCATTGTTTAAAGCGCCATTTACTTCTAAAGCTAAACGATAATGGCTATTAACCAATTCACCTGCACTGATTTTTGCGTCAGATTGACTAATTCGATGACTGATATCAGCAATTGTTAAACCCAGCGACAAGGCTTTTTCATAGTCAACATCTACCAGCACTTCTTCGCTGAGCAACCCACTCAGTAATACATGGTCTGTGCCGTGCACACCGCGAACTACACTCTCAAGCTCTTTAGCATAACGGCCTAACATCGCGGTATCATCAAACTGCCGATTACTACTTTCTACCCCTAAAATAAGGGTATAGGCGTCACCTCGTTTATTATCGAGATTTGGTTTAGTTGTATCAACGGGTAACAAAGGAATGACTGACTCAATTTCATCACGCACTTGCGACCACGTTTGCGACACGCTATCAGCGGGCAACGCATCAATGAGTTGAATTATAATCATCGACAAACCCTGTGATGACACTGATTCTAAATGAAAAATATCAGGCAATGTACGTAACTGATTTTCTAATTTTTCAGTGACCAGCGCTTCAACTCGCTCAGCACTCGCGCCAGGTAATGTCGTTATTAAAGTAGCAAACCGCGTTGTTAAGTGAGGATCTTCAGTTCGTGGAAGTGTTTTTAGTGCAACCAATCCAGACACAATAATAAGGGCGGTGAATAACACCAATATGCGAGGATTATTTAAAGTACCGATCATATTAA
>DDED01000169.1 GCA_002336035.1 Cellvibrionales bacterium UBA1963 | reverse complement strand
ATCGCCCTCGTAGCCCTGCATCTTGGCTTTGGTTCGGCTGTCTATTTGCATAACTGAACTCACGCTCGCTTCAGTAGCTGGCGCTTCTACAGCAGGGGTTGACTGTGAAAGAGTTGGAATTATAGCCTCAGTATCGAGACCTGCATCAAGTGCAATAGACCCAGATTGGCCACCTTGATATACTACGAAGTCCTGTGGAACTCTGTTTCGATGATAGCCAGTGGAAACCATTTGTTTGAGAACCTCTATGCCTTTTGCCGCCTTGGTTTCCTCAATCTTTTTAATGTTAGATTTTCCTTCATCTTCGCCGCGGCCGATGTCATCAAACGAAGCACCTTCAGGTTTGACATGCGCTAAATCTGTACGATCAAGATAAGAAACTGCCAGCTCTCGGAAAATATAGTCTAATATAGAGGTAGCATTTTTTATGCTATCATTTCCTTGAACCATTCCCGCAGGTTCAAATTTTGTGAACGTGAAGGCGTCCACGAACTCGTCAAGCGGCACGCCGTATTGCAAGCCAACAGACACAGCAATGGCAAAGTTATTCATCATTGCACGAAAACCCGCCCCTTCTTTATGCATATCGATAAAAATTTCACCTAGCTGACCGTCTTCATACTCACCGGTGCGCAAATAGACTTTATGTCCGCCCACGATTGCCTTTTGCGTGTAACCTCTCCGGCGCTCTGGTAGTTTGTCACGATCACGGCGGGTTACCTCTTTAATAATTACCTTCTCAACAATCTTTTCCGCAAAAACCACTGCCTTTTCATGTGCAGAGCCACTCATTAAAATCTCTTCTGCGACCTCATCATCCTCGACCAAAGCTGCGGCGAGGGGCTGAGACAATTTAGAACCATCTCGATACAGCGCATTCGCCTTGACACCCAGAGACCAGCTTAGCTCATAGGCTTTCTGACATTCTTCTATAGTCGCATCATTAGGCATATTGATGGTTTTAGAGATTGCACCCGATATAAATGACTGTGCCGCGGCCATCATATAAATGTGACTATTTACACTCAAGAAACGCTCACCTTTTTTCCCACACGGATTAGCACAGTCAAATACGCTGTAATGGTCCTGTTTAAGATGTGGTGCACCTTCTAACGTCATTGTTCCGCAGACATGATCGTTTGCAGCATCAACTTCCGCGCGGCTAAACCCAAGGTGACCCAATAAATCAAAACTTGGATCCATCATTTTATCAGCTGGAATACCTAAAACACCGGTGCAGAAATCTGCGCCCAAGGTCCATTGATTGAACACAAATCGAATATCAAAAGCAGAAGGCAAAGCGGCTTCAATTTTATCTATCTCAGCTTTTCCGAATCCATGCCCGACCAGGGACGTGTGATTGATGGCTGGAGCATTACCAATACTTCCATGTCCAACCGCGTAACTTATAATTTCCTCTGCCTGATTGCTTGCATAGCCAAGTTTGGCTAAGGCTGCAGGAACTGATCGATTAATAATTTTGAAGTAACCACCACCGGCAAGCTTCTTGAACTTGACCAAAGCAAAGTCTGGTTCAATACCTGTTGTATCGCAGTCCATAACCAGACCAATCGTACCAGTGGGGGCAATAACTGTTGCTTGGGCATTGCGGAAACCGTGCTTCTCACCAAGGGCGATTGCTGAATCCCAGCTTTTCTTTGAAAATTCGATAAGACGCTTATCAGGGCAATTTTTTTGATCTAAAACTAGGGGTTTAATCGGAAGATCCTCGTAGCCATCTACTTCCCCATATGCGGCAGAACGATGATTTCGCATAACACGTAACATATTTTCAGCGTTGCGGTTGTAGCTCGGAAATGGACCCAATTCTCCTGCCATCTCAGCCGAAGTTGCGTAAGAAATTCCCGTCATTACCGCTGTTAAAGCTCCACATAATGCGCGGCCTTCCACACTGTCGTAGCCGTAACCCATGTTCATTAACAGACCACCAATATTAGCATAGCCTAAGCCCAATGTACGATAATCGTAGGAACGTTGTGCAATTTCTTTTGAAGGAAATTGAGCCATGAGTACACTTACTTCAAGGGTCAGTGTCCAAAGACGAGTAGCATGTGCGTAATCATCGACCTGAAATTCATCATTTTGAAAAAATGTTAGTAGATTCATCGACGCTAAATTACATGCGGTATCATCTAGGAACATATACTCTGAACACGGATTAGAGCCACGAATTTCACCATCACCGATGCATGTATGCCAAGCGTTTACTGTATCATGGTATTGAATACCCGGATCTGCACATGCCCAAGCAGCGTGCCCAACTTGCGCCCATAGGTCACGCGCCTTCATTGTTTTAGAAACTGCTCCGTCTGTTCGGTTGATTAATTCCCAATCCGCATCCTTTTCAACGGCGTATAGAAACGCGTCAGTTACACGAATAGAGTTATTCGAGTTTTGGCCTGAAACTGAATTATAGGCTTCGGAGTCCCAGTCGGTATCGTAAGTCGGGAATTCAATGCTCGTATGGCCTTGCCTTGAATAATCTAACACCCGTTTAATATAGGTTTCTGGAATTGCGACTTTTTTGGCAGCTTTTATAGCCTCTTTTAAAGCAAGATTAACTTTTGGATCATGGGCCGATTCTGTGACGCCATCCCACGATTTTATTG
>DDED01000023.1:27779-30791 GCA_002336035.1 Cellvibrionales bacterium UBA1963 | reverse complement strand
TGCTGCATGTACGGGTCAACAAAAGCTATCGCTTGCAGACCAGCCTCTAAATCTCGATACAATGTTTTAAATTCAGCGGTCATTTTATCGCGAAAGTCTTTGCCTAACAGGCAGTGGGTAGCTGTATGGATCGTCAAATCTAAAAACTCATCCATGAAATCCAATTCACCTTCATCTCCCCAGTCAGCAATCCAATCTTCAACTTCTTGAGCAATAACCGGCGCGTAGTTTTTCATTTTCTGGTAACGGAGCGCATCGACTTGAATTTTTAGCTGCGATTTCATTTTATCTGGCGGGGCGTCAAAAATAACGCCAGGGCCAAAGACCGGCACCATAGCTTGATACGCAGCTGCCCGACTTAAATGCTCATCAGAGCCACGAAAAAAAAATTCTTGCGCCTCTACCCCACTCAACAAAACCGTCTCTTGTCCCGCTAAGTTGTATTCGGCAAGCGGACCGCATTCTGCTTCTGCACGCAACAGAAATTTGACAAAATTAGTCGAGTACTCCTCAATATGACCTGTATCAGGCTTCGCACCGCTCACTAACGGAATTTTTTTCATGGCTGATTCTCTCGTTATATAATTATTGTTATTATCGAATACAGCTGGACAATACTAAACTTGTTCCGATGACATTTTAGGCATTTCTTTTAGCACGCCAACCTCAACGCATTCTTTAATCAAATTAGTGATATTGGTGTAATCATACATATCTAACTGTTCTGACCATTGATAGTTGCCCCCGTATTTAAACCACGAAGCGCCAATCACTTTCATTTCGCTACCATCTTCTCGCACTGGCGCGCCCGGTGGTGTTTGCCACCAAGTGACAAAAGCCTCTCCACGCGTTTCATCTATAACGATTTTATCGTAAGGGTAAGTCCAGCCTTGATAGGGGTCCATTGCTGAACCGACGCAAGTTTCACGAATCACCTCACGACCAGTAAATTCATATTTACCGTTTGGCGTATCCCAGCCATAAACGCAATTCTCGGTAAATAAATCAGCCAAACAACGCCAGTTGCCCTCTTGCTCTGCACGAATATTAATAGCCAACCAGCGGCGCATCATTTCTTCTAATTCTTCTCGACTTGTGGTTACCATTATAAACCTCGTTTTTTTATTCGAATTGATAAGTAAAAATAAATTGACTTAACTTGTATTAAAACAAGCTACAGGTATTGACTATCAGATATAAAGTACACATATTTTTTTATAGTTGCAACTATATTTTAATCTGGCACAATGACAATGCAGTCACAATTAACCACGCACCAAGATGACATAAAACTGATGTATCGATAAACATAAATCGTCAGCTCAAGATTGAATTAAACCAGGTAATGTATGTCCACAGCAGTCAATAAAAATAATATAGATACGTCAATATCTCTACCACGTAAACTTAGTAAAAGTGACAAAACTCGTGCGCAAGTGTTACAAGCAGCAATTGATTGCATATACGAAGACGGCTTTAACGCCGCTCACACGAATCGTATAGCTGAGCGAGCCAACGTAAGCTGGGGTGTATTGCAATACCACTTTGGTGACAAGAGCGCATTACTGCAGGCTGTTTTAGATTCCATTTTTGCTAAATATACGCAAGCACTTCAAGACACTAATTTAGCTTCCGTAACACTCGAGCAAAGCATTGAACAATTGATTGATACAATATGGACACTGCTTAGCAAGCCCGACTATCGCGTGAGCATGGCGATTTTACACAATGCCGGCCGTGGTGATTCTGCCATTATTGATGGCCGAAAAATTATTGAAATGTGGTCAGTTGAGATTGGTAAGCTATGGAATACTTTATTTAATGATCGAGATAAACAACCAGAAAACAGTAACACGGCTAAGCGTCTTATGTTTGCTACTATACGTGGACTTGCTGACGAACTTAATCCCGAAAGCCACAACAGTAAAAAAGGCATCCATAAAGAATTGACCGCACTGCGTGATACACTTATATATTTAGTTAAACCATAATTAACCATTGGTATTTTTATAATAGGCATTAATATGAAATTTTGGCAGTCATTGGTATTTGTTGAAATCGACCAAGTCATTGCACTGGCTCAATTTTGTGAGGAACTGGGTTTTTATGGCGTGTCGGTGGCGGATCATCTCGTCACCACGAAGGTTCAGTCAGATGACTACTTTTTCCGCGAAGACGGGAACATTTTTTGGAATCCTGAGACGCACTGGCCGGACCCTTGGGCACTGACAACGGCTCTTAGCCAGCAATGCCAGCAGTTGAATTTTTTATCGTCTATTTTTATTTTACCGATGCGCGACCCTTTCAGCGTCGCTAAAGCCTTGTCCACCGCGGCCTGTTTATCGAACAACAGAATCACGATGGGCATTGGCGTCGGCTGGCAAAAAGCCGAGTTTGAATTGCTCGGTCAAGACTTTCATACCCGCGGCAAGCGCACCGATGAAATGCTGCAGTTTTTACCCCAGTTAATGCGCGGCGAAATGACTGAATTTCACGGAAAATTCTACGACTTTGATGCGTTGCAAATGTCACCCGGCACCGAGCAAGATATTCCGATCATGGTCGGCGGCTATGCAGAGGCCGCCCTGCATCGTGCCGCCAGACACGATGGTTGGATGGCAACCTCGCATGTCGAAGCAGAGATTTATCCGTTACTTGAAAAGATTAAGACTATTCGAGCCGAATACGACGACAGCAAACGCCCCTTTGAATTATGGTCGGGCGTGAAGCAACCCGAGCAAGACAGCTTTAAACGACTGGAAGCCGCGGGTCTAACCATGACCAATGGCACCAACTTCTTAGATAATCAAGGAAAAGTAGTGCCCAGCTCGTTAGACGACAAGAAACGCAAGGTCGAAGCCTTTGCTCAGCAGTTTTTTAGCACTTAAGGCGTAGCCAAGCCCAGCGCTTATATCACTGATAAAAATCCGCTACAATAATGGTTACACCGCCCGTGGCACAGCTGGATAGCGCGGCCCCCTCCTAAGGGGCAGGTCAGAGGTTCGAATCCTC
>DDED01000023.1:0-27462 GCA_002336035.1 Cellvibrionales bacterium UBA1963 | reverse complement strand
CACAGGTTCGAATCCTGTCGGGCGGACCATCTTACTTATTAGGCCTATCACGTCACAAAATGGTAGGTGCTCGCAACCTTGTGATGCGGTTCTAAGTAAACTGCGAACGGAGCCTCATCCAATTGTAAAAACCCAACTATAGTTTCTAACTCTATTACTTAGCCATATTAATGACAAGCGAATGAGCGATGCGATAAGCCGCAAACGGTCATCGATGAGGAAACTATGAAACAATTTATCTCAGAAGTATTTTTTATCGCCCTAATACTGACGTCAGTTGTGGGTTGCATTAATATTCCATTTGTTTAAATCGAAAATCCAGCTGCTTTGAAAAATTTGAACGATGGATCGTCAGTATCACGGCGCGATTCCTCAGCTTTACTCATGTCACTGGGGTGGTACGTCGATTGCGCATCAACAATGTGCAGGCGTGAATCAATCACCCATCGATCTTGATAGCGACACCAGCGGTCGAGATAGCGCCCTCTGGCCAATGTTTCTGTGGCTTCTTGAGTCTGCGTCGGATCAAATTGCAAGGTCACTGTGACATAAGCTTCACTCACGGCGGTATCGCCATCAACTTGAATCAATGTATTGGTAATTTGATGCGAATGCGTTTGCATAGTCTCGTGTGCCTGCCAGACCCAATCGATAAACGCATGGCCCTTACCCTGAAAAATTCCGTAGTAGTCAACCTCGGCATTCGGGTGAAAAACACCATAGGCCATGGCTTTATCCATGCGATCCAAACCACGACAATAACAGGCCAATGTTTCGCTGATTGCTTGTTTGGCTAATAGCGTTGGTAATGTTTGCTCCGGCATAGGCACCTCAAAAGAATCAGAGTGAATGTTAAGGAGGATGCTAACGGATTTTACGGAGAGCGAACATTGCAATCGTTCAAGAAAAAAAAGGCACCCTTGTTAAAACGTCAAAAGCGCCGCCAATACGACGACGACGCTTTTGTGCATTTAAACAAGGTGAGTCGGCCGATAAGCCGGGTTCTGTCGTGGACAACCATTCATCTGGGAATTGCGTCACCGCAACCCTCAAGCAGCCTACCCGAATCCAGCGCGGGCCGCGCCTGTAGGATTCCTATTTGGCCTTGCTCCGAGTGGGGTTTACCGTGCCGTCGACTGTTACCAGCGACGCGGTGCGCTCTTACCGCACCCTTTCACCCTTACCGGTCTATGCAAGCACAGACTTAGGCGGTTTACTTTCTGCTGCACTGGCCGTCGGCTTGCGCCGCCCAGGCGTTACCTGGCACCCTGCCCTGTGGAGCCCGGACTTTCCTCCGATAAATACCCGAAAGTATCTATCCGCGATTGTCTAGCCGACTCGGGGCGCGAGCTTAACAGCCCTACTCTAAAGCGCAAGCGCTTTATTTGGCCACCAATAATCCTTGATGGCCACAGTAAGTACAAAATGAAAAGTAAGTACTTGATTGTTAGTAAAAAAACCGGTTATGCAAATGGATAGTGGAATCATTATTACGCGACTGAGCCTGTGTTTTTGGCCCGCCAATAGCCGTCCAACCAATGGCCACTAACACTCCGTCCTCGAACACATAGGGGGTAAATTCATCGTCAGTAATAATGCCATCAGCAAAGGAGCGCGAGCGAAAAAAAACAATCTCTTTTAAACGGTCATTTTCAATATAGGTTTCAACGGCTTTGATCGACTGAGATCGTAAATGCATTTGCGTCGGTTGCAGCAATCCCAACACCTGCTCTTTGCTTTGACCTAGCGCAATATTGACCGCTTGTTGTTCATAAGCTGAAATAGCCGCAGTAATCGATTGATGGTTTGCACATCCGCCAAGCACCATAAGACTTAATGATGCTGCCAGGCCAACCCTTATTTTTTTACCATTTGAATGCGTCAGCATAATATGCTCCTTGTCGAGAAAAATGGACACAAGAACTCTTTCCTATACTTTATGTCGTATCTTTAACTAAATCAATTGCTCTATTGTATAAATAATTTTTCTTTAAACCTGTCAGTTTCACCGCTAAACCGGTCGCCTGCTTCACAGGTAATTCACCTAAAAGAGTGGTAAGCACTTGATCAGCCAATAATTCTTGTTCAGAACGTTGCGTTTCGGTCATGGCTAGGCCCTTGATAATGATCACCATCTCACCGCGCTGCTGGTTCCTCTCCGCTGACACTTCTGCGAGTAAAGTGGCTAATGTGCCACCCGTCAAGGTTTCATAGCGCTTAGTCAGCTCTCGGGCAAAAACGGCCTCTCGATCAGGACCGAAAGTATCAACCATGGCCGTTAAACTCGCCACAATACGGTGAGGTGCTTCATAAAAAATAATACTGCCAGTCTGCTCACGCAGCGCAGCTAATCGCTTATCTCGTTGACCTGCTTTTGCCGGCAGAAACCCTTCAAAACTGAATCTATCTGTCGGTAAGCCGGCCACTGATAATGCACAGGTTAATGCGCAAGCCCCAGGGACGGGTGAAACACGGTAGCCTTGTTCACGCACCCGCCGAACCGTGGCATAGCCAGGATCAGAAATAAGCGGCGTGCCGGCGTCACTGATCAACGCCACCGATTGACCTTTAGCGAGTCGCGCAATAATGTTCTCAGCAACCTCCGTTTCATTGTGATCATGACAAGCAAGCATCGGTGTTGAGATACCAAAATGTCTCAATAAACTGCTACTGTGCCGCGTATCCTCCGCTGCAATTAAGTCAACGTCACTGAGAACGGTGATGGCACGAGGAGTCATATCACCAAGGTTGCCAATAGGGGTGGCAACTACGTAGAGCGTTGAAGGTGGCCAATATTGACGCGCGCGAAGCTTTTCATTACTGGTTGCTGTCGATCCGTCATCAGTCGCACCTTGTTCCGACTCAGCATCTTGCATAATTTTCACTCTAATCCTTTTATCTGTAGCTTTATGCTCGCAATTAGGCTATCTGTGATAATCTTGTCCTTTTACGGGTTATGGTGCTATAAATTGCGTCATGCCCTTTCGGCCATGCATTGTCTGTAGCAAGGTAAGATCGTTTCACTGACTGGAATCCATTGTACCCAAAATCATGACGTTGCGTTTATCCTTTCACGACTTTAGCACCCAATCACTTCTTTTGGCGATTTTGCTATTGCTCTCAGCTTGCAGTGGCAACCCTACGAGCAAGCCACCCCTATTGAGCGATGAAACACGAGTCTTTCATCAACCCAACGCTGTAAAAACGCCCAAGTTGAATAAAATCCTCAAGCAATTCAATAGTGCTAGCGCTGAACAACAGATTGACTTATTACCCGCTATTTTAACCGCCGCCAGTCGAGAACAACGCTGGTCAGTCGCTAGTAAAGCGATTGACCTTATCGCAACAGACACCCTGAAAGTTAACCAAATGATCGATTATAGCTTAGCGGCATCAAAGCTGTGGCTTCAGCAACGCAATTTCAACACGATACAGGATTGGCTAAATAATCCTGTACTGCTTAATGCAATACCCCTCATGACCGTTGATGATCAAATTGGATTGGCTTCTTTACAGGCTGAAATACTCTTTGTTAGGGGGCAATATTTTTTAAGCTTTAAACAACGATTCAACCTTAATCCAGCGCAATTATCTGCAACTCAGCAAACGTCTAACCGTCAAGCCATGTGGAACTGTTTAGTGGCGTTATCTTTGGTTCAAATTGAAGAGCACCTCAGTAAAAATCAATTACCCGAGATAATAGCTTGGCTCAGCTTGGCCCGCATTCACCATCAAACGGGGCTCGGTATAGCTGAACAAGGCCGATTATTGACCGCTTGGCAACGAAACTGGCCTAATCATATTGCAACTAGGCACCCCCCTTTTACATTTCCGCTGCTATTGGATCCGTCGACTCAAAAAGTAAACAAAATTGCGGTGATCCTCCCTTTAACGGGCCCACTCTCAGCAGCTGGAATAGCGGTTCAAGACGGTATTATGGCTGGCTACTTTAATGCTAAAGAGCACGATTGGCAGCCGCCAAGCATTATCAGTTATGACAGTCACCAGCAGAGTGTTGAAAAAATTTATCAAGAAATACGCCAGCAAGGCGTTGATTTAATTATTGGTCCTCTGCAAAAAGACACATTAAAAAAGCTCGCCTCACTCAGCCCTAACGTCTCGGTAATTGCCTTAAATTATTTATCTGAAACTAATATTAATAACCCCTTGATTGTTCAATTCGGCTTAGCCGCAGAGGATGAAGCACGGCAGCTAGCAGAAATCGCGCGGCGCAATGGCCATGAAAATGCGATTATTATGCAGTCAGACGCTGATTGGTCACGGCGGGCAAGCTACGCCTTCAGAGAACACTGGGCAACACTCGGCGGTGAAATACTCAATCATACGGTGTTGTCTGCGTCTAAAAACTATTCAGCCGAGATAGCTCAGAGCTTATTGCTGCCTCAGAGTCAGGCACGGCATAAAAACCTTGAAAAACTGTTAGCGACTTCGATTGAATTTACTCCTCGTCGCCGTAACGATGTCGATACGATTATCCTTTTCGCTAATAGTCAGCAAGCTAAAAGTATAAAACCATTGCTTGCCTACCATTACGCCGCGACGTTGCCAGTTTACAGCAGCTCTCATATCCATGACGGCATAGAAGGCAACACCAATAGGGATTTAAATGGCATTACTTTCAATGAAATTCCTTGGGTATTAGCTGATAACCCCATAAAAAATAACATTCATGAGCAATATAAAAACAGTAAACAGCTCGGCCGATTATTTGCCATGGGGCTTGACGCGTTTTATATTTACCCTCATTTACCTCAAATGCAACAAGCCTCATCGCACGTTTTTTTTGGCAAGACTGGCCGATTAACAATACAAAAAGATCGTATTAATCGAGAATTGCAACTGGTTCAATTCAAGCGTGGAAAAATTAAAATCCTTACCCCATCAATAAGATAATGTGAGTCGTGAATGACGAGTAGCATTCAAATAGGTGAAGCAACTGAAGCGGCCGCACTGCATTTCTTACGCGGTAAAGGGTTAACATTAATTAGCCAAAACTATCGCTGTCAATACGGTGAAATTGATCTCATTATGAAAGACCATGATACACTGGCATTTGTCGAGGTTCGATATCGCCGACACGAAAAATACGGTGGCAGTGCGATGAGCATCACTCAAAAAAAACAAAAAAAAATTATTAACACAGCGATGCATTTTCTACAAAACCATCAAACAGATACCGCAAGTCGGTTTGATGTTATAGCAATGTCGCCTAGCAAGGCAAAAATGGCTTATACTATTGAATGGATACAGAACGCCTTTATTTAGATTTTAATTCCGATGCTAACGCCGCTAATGAGAGCACCTTTTTACATGATCAATGAATCCCCCTTTATGGCTGAAAGAATTGCGTCTGCTATGCAACATCTGGGTAACTTACCGCCCTCTTTTTCAAATAGCGTGAGTGAAATCGGGCAATACATCGCGGCAAACCTGGCCAAAGACCAAACACTTTTCACTTTGGGCCTTGATACCCTCACACCATTAACTGCCGTTTTTTGCCACACCATGCTATATCGCAACGGCGACCAACGACCAAGCTTACCGGTGATCACACTCAATAACGTTGCAACGCTCAACCATTCAACCGACTCACAACAGTATATTCAACCCTTGCATGCCTTAGGTGAAGCCGGTGACATGGTGCTGATTGCTTGTGAACAGACCGAAAGCGAGACATTACACCGTTTCATTCAAGCCGCTAACGACAGAGGCATCACCAGTATTATTATCGGCATGGGCCAACTCAACCAGCAGATAGCGCAACTCGACAAGCTTATTTATTTACCCATAGAAGCAGAGAACTTGGCAAGAATGCACGAAATCTCTCTCTTTATTTTAAATGGATTCAGCGATATTATTGAAAATGAGCTTTTTTCTATTTAACAATTATTAACCGCGAGTTAGGTACCCAATGACGAAAATTAATAGACCTAAAACATTATTACTCTTTGTAATTAGCAGTGTATTTTTATCTGCTTGCAGCTCTTTTATTTCTATGTCAAGAGATGAACCTATCGGTGAAAATTATGGCAAAAGAACCACTGGTGCTTTTGTTGATGACCAGCTAATAGAAACCAAAGCCACAGTAAACTTAAAAAAGAGTGACCAACGATTTCAGTCGGCGCAAGTCGCCGTTAACAGCTTCAATGGCGTCGTACTGATTACAGGAAACGTTGCTGAAATTGATATGCGTGCAATAGCCACTAAAACTGTCAGTAAAATTCGTAAAGTCAGGCGAGTGAATAATGAATTAAACGTATCTCCGCCACGAGCAAATAGCGCAAAATTAGCCGATGCATGGTTAAGCAGAAAAGTGAAAAGCCGCTTTTTATTCAGTAGAGACGTCGACAGCAATCGGGTTAAGGTGGTGGTCAATGACGGAGTTATTTTTCTTATGGGCTTAGTGACCCATGCAGAGGCGGACAACATTGTTGAAGCCACCAAAAAGTCTTACGGCTTGCAAAAGATTGTTCGTGTCTTTGAATATATTGACTAGCGTATCCGTAAAGCTTGGTCAGCTTTTTACACGCTTTACTTTACGACTCTCAAGCTTGGTTTCTCCACTTTAACATCGCTCGATTTCTTATCTGAAACCAGCTTAGGTCCCTTTGGAGGCTCTGAATGCGGCCCTGGATCATCTTCAGGTTCAAACATCATGCCCTGACCATTTTCACGAGCATAGACCCCTAGCAATGCGCTGATGGGTGCATAGATATCCATAGGGATGCCACCAAATCGAGCGTTGAAGGTTAGACTGGTTTTATTGATTAATAAATGACTGATAGCTGATGGGGCTATATTAAGAACAATTTGTCCGTCTTTGACATAATCTTGGGGCACTTCTACGTCTGCAGCGAAAGCATCCACTAACACATAGGGCGTGCAATTATTATCGACAATCCACTCGTATAAGGCATTCACTAGATATGATCTGCTCGAGGACATGCCACCTGTTTTTGAATCTGTCACCCGATAGGTACCCTCAGTGAGTGTTTTACAAAAGCTGTCTTACAAAATCAAGGTTAAATGTCGGCACTTAGCTCTGATCAACCTGCACAGCGCAAATTACAAACTCGGTCTCATTTCTCGCTCAATCTCAGTTAAGCTTGTCTGAAACGATTCCATATCGAAGAGACGTTTCATGTACTCAAGTAACGGCTTTACTTGCTTGTTATTAGGGAGTTTGACACCTAGCGCTTCAAGTCTCCAAAGGATTGGCCCTAAACAGCAGTCAACCAAGGTGAATTCTTCACTCATGAAAAATGGCTTGTCGCTAAAAATCGGCGCTATACCGACTAAACCATCGGCAAGATCTTTAATCTGAATAGCGGGTGACTCAAGTTTTCCGCCTTCAATGGCATCGAGCAGGGAGCACCAATCTCGCTCAATACGATATATATAGAGTCTGCTTTCACCCCGAGCGACGGGATAGACTGGCAGCAAAGGTGGATGAGGGAACCGCTCATCCAAGTACTCCATGATTACCTTAGACTCATATAAAACTAAATCGCGATCTAATAGCGTAGGCAATGAACCGTATGGATTCACTTCAGCAAGGTCTGCAGGAGGGTTTTTGCCATCAATATCTATAATATCGCAGGTGACGCCTTTTTCAGCCAACACAATCCTTACCCGGTGGCTATAATGGCTAGCAGGGTCAGAAAGAAGGCTCATAGCAGAGCGTTTTGTTACCGATTCTAGTGGATCTGTTTCAGTATTAATGGTCAACATCCTTCCAATATTCGCGATTCAATAAGAACGCAAAAACAAAAAACACAGCAATAAACAATAATACGCTCACGCCCATCCGCTCGCGTTTTGCTGCACTGGGCTCAGCCATATAAGTCATAAAATTAACTAGGTCATACATGGCCGATTCGTACTCTTGGGGATTCATGCTCCCCGCTGACTGACCTGCGACTACTCTACCACAATCTCCGTGAGAAACATCCTCTAAAGGCTGGCCATTTTTATCTCTTTTGACACCCCCATTAGCGGCTATCGCGATGGGGGGACGACAAACCGTCTCACCCTGAAGGCCTAACAGAACGTGTGGCATTCCCACGTCTTTAAAGACCAAATTGTTGACTCCGTAAGGCCGCGAAGGATCCAGATAAAAAGAGGTCAAATACGTATAAAGCCACTCTGGTGAACGGGCTCTCGCAACGAGTGTTAGGTCGGGAGGCGCACCACCAAACACTTTTTTACCGTAATCTTCTGTCATCGAAATATTCATCAAAGCGCCAAATTTAGTATCTTGACCTAAAATAAGGTGCTCCTTAGCCAATGACTCAGGAATACCAAGATCGTCTGATAATCGACCCCAGCGCATGTATTTCGCCGAATGGCAACCCATACAATAATTGACAAACAGTGCCGAACCACGCTGCATCGATTCGTTGTCATAAAGATCAATATCGATCTCAGCACAAGGGATTTGACCGCAGTCAAAAGCAGATTCAGCAGCCACAACTTTAAGTGGGATCACCGCTATAGCCAAAATTAAAGCCAACACGCCAAAGGCTTTAAAGGTTCCCATGCCACCAGAAGTGGTAACCCTGTCAGGAATCGGTTTAGTCGATTCAAGACTGGTCCATATTGGCATTAATAAGAAAAAGGCAAAGTAAATGACTGAACAGATACGTGCCAGTAAGGTTCGTGATTCAGTGGGCGACCAAACCCCCAGTACACCCAGTATCAAAAAGGAGGAGGTGAACAACACTAAGGCAAGTTTCGTGAGATTACCGCGGTAACGAATTGAACGCACAGGACTGCGGTCTAACCAAGGCAGCAAGAAAGGAATAGCAACGGAGGCGGCGAAGAAAACGAAACCCCAAAACTTATCTGGAATAGCCCTAAGCACTGAGTAGTAAGGCGTAAAGTACCACACCGGTGCAATGTGCTCGGGTGTTTTTAGGCCATTGGCGATCTCAAAGTTTGGACCTTCAAGGAATAGGCCGTTCATTTCTGGCATGAAAAATAAGACGAAACAGAAAATAAACAAGAACACTGCAATGGCTTGTAAGTCATGCACGGTGTAATAAGGGTGAAAAGCAACACCATCGAGAGGTATGCCGTTTTCATCTTTGTATTTCTTGATGTCAACACCGTCAGGGTTATTAGAACCCACTTCATGCAAGGCCAGTAAGTGTAACAATACCAAGGCTAAAAGGACGATGGGCAAGGCAACAACATGCAGTGCAAAGAAACGATTAAGGGTAATGCCCGAGATCAAATAATCCCCGCGAAACCACTCGACTAACGCTTCACCGACGTAGGGTATCGCGCCCAACAACGAAATAATAACCTGCGCGCCCCAATACGACATTTGCCCCCATGGCAAAACATATCCCATAAATGCTTCAGCCATGAGCACGACAAATATAAGCATGCCAAAAATCCAAATCAATTCACGGGGTTTTTGATACGACCCATAAATTAACGCACGAAACATGTGCAGATAAATAACAACAAAAAATGCAGAAGCACCGGTCGAATGCATGTAACGCAGAATCCAGCCGTAGTCGACGTCGCGCATAATATATTCAACGGAAGCAAATGCTTCGTCTTGGCTGGGAACATAATTCATCGTTAACCAAATACCAGTCAATAACTGATTAACCAGAACCAATAACGATAAGACACCAAAGAAGTACCAAAAATTGAAGTTTTTGGGTGCATAATAAGCACCCATATGAGTGTTCCAAGCACGCATAATAGGCAACCGAGCATCAACCCAATCGCGTAAATTTATCAACCAACTACCCATTAAGCTGTATCTCCATCAACACCAATCACCATCAACGATCCAGATTCATAATTGTACGGCGGAACGACTAAATTTTCGGAGGCCGGCACCCCTTTGTAAACGCGACCTGCCATATCAAACTTTGAACCGTGGCAAGCACAGAAAAAACCGCCTTTCCACGCAGCGTCAGGTGCTGCGGAATCAAGTTTCTTAATATATTTCGGCGAACATCCTAAATGAGTACAGAGACCCACCAGCACTAAAAATTCGCTCTTTACAGCACGATTTATCTCATCGACATAAGTCGGTTGCTTTGATATCAATGACTGGGGGTCTTTAAGACTGTCATTGATGGTCACTAGATCGTCAAGCTGCTCTTGCGTTCGCCGAATCACAAACACGGGTTGGCCCCGCCATTCGACTCTCACTAATTGACCTGGCTCCATTTTTGATGGATCAAATTTAACCGGCGCACCGGCTGCTTTTGCTTTTGCACTTGGGTTCCAAGAACCAATAAAGGGAACCGCTATACCTACCACTCCAACACCCGCAACAGCAGATGTTGCCGCCGTCAAAAATTGACGACGACCCGGGTTAGACATTTCATTACTCATTTATTACTCCAAAACCTATCGATAATATGCCGTCGGTGCCAATTATCGTTCAAAAAGCCATTCGCTTAATTAATTTGGTATGTATTTCTGCATGAATAGACCATTGATGAGAAGGGCTCTCAATAACGAAGCATGCCCTTTTGATACTTTTAAAACAGTGCGAATGGTAAATTAATCTGGTCACTTTGTCAGGAATATATGCATTTTTGCAGGTTTTTTTTTACGCCTAGCGCGTCTTAAGAGAAACGTTAATTAAGCAGTTTCCGCATACAACAAAAAAAATCAAAAGACATGTTAACTTTATCTTTTACGTTCATCAATGCGGCTTGGATTCATTCATCATGGCTGAAATCAGGCCAAAAAAAACCCGATGCTGACATCGGGTTTTAACTGAGAAACACAGTTTATCGTTTCGAAAATTGTGGTTTCTTACGCGCTTTGCGTAAACCGACTTTCTTACGCTCCACTTCTCGAGCATCACGTGTCACAAAGCCCGCTTTTCTCAAACTTGGCCGTAACGTTTCATCAAATTCAATTAACGCACGCGTGATGCCGTGCCGAATAGCGCCAGCTTGTCCGAAACTGCCTCCGCCCTTAACGGTCACATTAATATCAAACTTACCTTCAACATCAACTAGTTGGAGTGGTTGACGGACAATCATTCGCGCTACTTGCCGACCAAAAAATTCATCTAACGGTCGATTATTAACCGTGATATCGCCGCTACCATCTTTCAAAAAAACGCGGGCTGATGCGGTTTTACGTCGTCCTGTGCCTGTGTATTGTGTCGCTGACATAATGTGTGCTCTTACAATTCTAAGGTTTGTGGTTGTTGTGCCGCATGTGGATGATCGCTGCCGGCATAAACTTTTAACTTCCTGAACATTTCACGGCCCAGCGGATTTCTAGGTAACATGCCTTTAACCGCCGACTGTATTGTTCTTTCTGGGGCTTTCTCAATGAGTTTATTGAACGTAATCGATTTTAGTCCACCTGGGTAGCCAGTGTGAGAGTGGTAAATCTTTCCTTCGCCTTTTTTACCCGTCACTTCAATTTTCTCAGCATTAATGACAACAATGTAGTCACCAGTGTCCATATGAGGCGTGTACTCAGGCTTGTGTTTACCGCGTAAGCGGTGGGCGATTTCGGTCGCCATTCTACCGAGAGTCTTACCTGAAGCATCAATAATAAACCAGTCATGTTGAATATCAGCAGGCTTTGCACTGTAAGTTTTCATCAGAAAACATCCTAAATTAGCTCAATTTTTGAGCGTTTATAATGCTGCCCTGCAAGCAGAGCTAGCTAAAAAAGAGCGCGAATACTACAGAATCTAAAGCCACTTGGCAACCGATTTATGGGGGTTGAGGACCGGAATTGATGCTTGAACCGTATAACTGACAATAATTATCGCATCCAGTCGCCTAATTGACAAAAAAACACCGATTTCAACTCACTGGCTGTCAAATAGAGCCTAGCGGCCAGCCACTAAAACCCCTCGGTTTTATGCACCTGTTGCCAAATCAATGAGGGGAAAAATCGTCTCATCCTCGCTCCCATTTGAGCCCCTTTACCAGCGTAAACCCAAAACTTGCCTTTTTTAAGGCAATCATCAATTTCATCGAGCACCTCTTGAGCCTGCATCGGTGCGCCAGAATCCAACATTTTAGGCCAAACCGTATCACGCGCCTGCTGAAGAAGCGGTGTTTTGACAACGATCGGGCAAACGCAAGCAAATCGTAAGCCGGAGTTAATATTCTCGTGGTAAAGGATTTCGGTATACAGTGCGACAGCCGCCTTCGATGCAGAATAAGCGCCTGTCAACATGGTTGGAATCAACGCCGCTGAAGAGGCAAAACTAATAAAATCCCCCTCCCCTCGCGCAACCATAGCGGGCAAGGTTGCCTGAGCAATGTTGACTAAACCACCGTAGTTAATGTGCATAATTTTATGCTGCACAGCATTGGCTTGGTCTGTTAATTTGCCAAAAGGCATAATAGCTGCCGCGTTATAGACGCTGTCTATTGGGCCTAATTCGGCGACAATTTGAGCCACCACTTGGTTAACTGCATCAAAATCTGTGATATCAAGCTGCCAGGTTTTTATCCCTTCAAATCCCTCGGCAGTAGTCGCCAACCCGTCAGCATTGACATCTAAAGCTGCAACTTTTGCGCCTTGTTTGGAAAAGTTTTGAGCCGCAAGCTGCCCCATACCGCTCCCTGCGCCCGTGATCAAGATGACTTTATCAACCTTACTCTTATCAATGTGCATTGTCTGCTCCTAGGCTTTTGATGCGCGGAAATTTGGCGGACGTTTCTCAAAAAAAGCGGTGATCGCCTCGGTATTTTCAGGTGACCCCACTTGCTCGGCCATCAATTGTGTTTCTATTGCCTGTGCAATGGCAATGGGTTGCTGCTGCGTCGCCTTAAGGCAGCGCTTAGTTGCCACTAAGGCATTGACTGGCCACTGGGCCATTTCTTCTGCCTTGGCTCTTGCGCGCGAATGCAACTCACTATTGGGGTAAGCCCTACTTGCCAGGCCTAAGGAAACAGCGCGCTCTGAATTGATCCACTCCGCCGTAAACATGATTTCAGCCGCCTGTTGAGCCCCAATATTGGCTTGAAGTAAATAACTGCTCGAAAACTCAGGCACCAAGCCTAAATTGACAAAAGGAAAACGCATGCGCAAACTTTCTCCCACATACACCACATCGCAGTGCAACGGAATGGTTGCACCGCCTCCAATGGCAATACCCTCCACAGCAGCTATTAACGGTTTATCGAATTCAGCCATTGCTGCAGCACAATTATCAAACGGCGCACTGCCATCATCAAAGTTTCCGCCTAAATCCATTCCTGAGCAAAAATTACCTCCGGCTCCTGACAGCATCACAACATGCACATCGTTATCTTTTCGAGCTTGCTGTAACGCTTCAGCCAACGCTGAAAAAAGCTGGCCGTCTAATGCATTTTTTTTCTCAGGCCGGTTAAGGGTGATTTCTCGGACACCCTCGTGGGTGCTTATTAATAAATTTTCTTCGCTCACATTGCACTCCTAAAATCGATACCACTTAATTATTATTGGTTAGTGGCGATACCATACCGCAAAATAGGTAGCCTAAGCAGTGATATGAAAAACCATTTATGCATCACATGAACCTGAGTGCCAACTTATTTAGCCATTTTTGCCACGACTAACATCAAATGATTTTTCACGGAATCTGGCAGACAGGACATCAAAAAATTAAGCTCGGTGAGCAGCGGCGAGGTAATCATGCGATTGCATTTCTTGCAATCGCGAGCAAGTGCGTTGAAATTCGAAGGCTAAGCGACCACCATCGTATAAATCAAATAAGTCAACCTCAGCCGACAAAACGAGTTTGATATTTCTATCGTAAAACTCATCCACTAAATTAATAAAGCGGCGGGCTCGATCTTCATTGTCACGACCCATTTGAGGCACGTCACTGATCAGGACGGTATGAAACTCTTTAGCTAACTCAATGTAGTCATTTTGCGAGCGAGGGCCATCACAAAGCGCATCAAAATCAAACCAGACAACATCATCAGCCAAGTATCGAGACTGAATGTAACGCCCCTCAATCTCAATGGGAACATCAACCTCGATAAAGACCTCGCCCCCGTCCCTACTTGGTGCTAATCGCTCAAAGCTCGTCATCAAACTGGCATCCGCACCCTCATCAAGCGGGGTATAGTATAACTGTGCTTGTTCGAGCGTGCGCAACCGGTAATCCACACCGCCATCGACATTTAAAACCTCGGTATGTGCTTTGATCAAAGCAATAGCGGGTAAAAACCTTGCCCGTTGCAAACCATCTTTATATAGCCCGTCTGGGGCAATATTTGAAGTGGCAACCAAACAAACACCACGGTCAAAAAGCGCCTCAAACATTCCGCCTAAGATCATTGCATCCGTAATATCAGAAACAAAAAACTCATCAAAACAAATTAAATTTACCTCAGCTGCAATTTTATCAGCTACTCGCTCTAACGGGTTTTTAACGCCATCTAAGTTGGCTAATTCATGATGCACACGCCGCATGAAGCGATGAAAATGAATGCGTAGTTTAGCGTCGCCAGGAACGGCATCATAAAACATATCCATCAAATAGGTTTTACCACGCCCCACACCCCCCCAAAAGTAGAGACCTTGCTCAGGTCTCATCACACGACGACGCCCCGTGATGACTGAGAGCCGATGGCTGAAACGCTCACGAAAGCTTGGCACCCTTGCCTGCCGAAATATAAGCCGATCGTATAAATCGTCCAGTTTTTTCACGGCCATTGCTTGTGCCGCATCGTGCTGGAAATCGGTCTTATCAAGATCGATTTTGAAGCGTTCTAAAGGGCTTAAAGGATCAATCATATAAAATATGGCAATAGGTCAGAATCAATAATCAGGAGGAATCGCAATCATAGCACGATATTAAGTCAGCAAGATTAACCACCCAATAGTAGCTTGGCAATAAAATATGCTTTCAATTTTTCCACTTTAAACAGCGCATTAGCTCCAAAAAACGCTATAATGGATTTATATTAGGAGTAACTCACTATGTTCGATTTAGGATTTCTCATTTTTACTGGCTTTATCTGCTCAATTGCAGGTATGGTGCTGGGCGTTGGTTTATACCGAAATAATGCAATGGCTGAAAAACACACTGAGCAATTAAAACAACAATTAACCGACGCGAGAGCAAAAAACGAGGCCTATCAAGTGCATGTGGCGGAACATTTTTCGCAAACGGCATTGATGCTAAATGACCTCACTGAAAAGTATAAGGACATTCATCAACACCTCGCCTTAGGCGCTGATCAACTTTGTCGGGATGACGAAGGTCATTCCTTATTAATTGACTCGCCTATTTCGGCCGATGCCAGCCAACCAGCCAGCTCCGTCCAGCAACCTCTTGATTATGCCCCTAAAACAGACACAGAAAATAGTGGGACTTTATCGGAAGATTACGGCTTGGAAAAAGTAAACTTAAGCATTAGTCCGCAGGACTCTGAAGAGAAAGAACGCAATAATGACGACCGCTCTAAGGATTCAAGTCATTCAGAAGACGGCTTTTCAAACACCAACATTCACGTTATTTCATGACGAGGCGCAGAACGAATGACTGAAGCGCTAGTGGGCAATCGAATCACCTCAATTTTTCACCGTATAATTTAAGATAAATATTACGCCTCAATATCGGTCATTTAAACAACGTATTATTAGAGGAGTATGCCGTTCTTGGCCTCAATTAAGACAAATTGTAAACAAGCAGAAACCGCCTTAAAACATTTTCTGAAATATTATGGCTGGCCCATCGTTTCTGGCGTGCTGTTAGCCATTGTCCTTCTTCAATACCAGCAAAAACTTGCTGAGAATTCTGTCCGCCCAATCAACAGTTTTTCATCCGCGGTTGAAAAGGCCATGCCAGCGGTAGTCAATATTTACACCCAACGACAAGTGACTACCAATACGTATTCACACCCTATAAACCCTATCCTTCAACGCTTTTTTAAATCAAAAACAACGCCTGTGAATAAAATTGAAAGCAGCTTAGGCTCAGGTGTTATTGTAAGCAGTGATGGATATATTTTAACCAATCATCATGTCATCAAACGCGCCGATAAGGTCAAAGTGGTAATGGCCGATGGGCGTAATCGAGTAGCCACTGTTATTGGTTTTGATGAACCTACCGATTTAGCCGTCATTAAGGTAGACATCACTAACGCGTCACCCTTGATATTTGGCAATCCAAACAATGTCAAAATTGGTGATGTTGTATTAGCCATAGGCAACCCATACGGCATTGGGCAAACCGTTACTCAAGGCATTGTCTCAGCCACCGGTCGACATGGACTCCATATCAACACGTATGAAAAGTACATTCAGACCGATGCGGCAATTAATAGTGGCAACTCTGGTGGTGCACTCATCAATAGCCAAGGCGACCTCATTGGTATTAACAGCAGCTTATACAGCCAAAATGGCGGCTCAAACGGAATCGGTTTTGCGATTCCCGTCGATATCGCTAGCTATGTGCTCGACAGCATCGTGATAAGAGGCCGAGTTGTTAGGGGCTGGCTTGGTGTTGTCGTTGAAGAAATCACACCGAGCTTGGCCGAGGCCTTAGCATTAGAAAATCTCAATGGCTTAGTTTTGACCGATATCAAGGTCAACAGCCCAGCTGCAAAAGCTGGACTCCAAATTGGTGATATCATCACCCATATTGATGAAACACCGATTGTCGATGGCAACTTGAGTATGCATAGCATTGCACAAACGCCACCGGGTCAAAAAATCAGCTTGCGAGTTTTACATCAAGGCGCAGAGAAAAGCTTTTTGGTAGTCATAGGTCAGCGACCTGAAAAAAACATTGGCAGAGTCAATGTCATTAATTAATCTCTAAACAGTAAAATACGTATGTCTGTTAAAAACTCACTCGCTCAATCTGCTCGCATATGAAGATATGGGTTGATGCCGATGCCTGCCCAGGAAGAATAAAAGACATTTTATTTCGCGCAGCTCAACGCAGAGAAATCCCTATGACATTAGTCGCCAATCAGATGATTACAGTCCCCTCATCGCCTTACATAACAATGCTGAAAGTCAGTGCTGGCTTTGATATGGCTGACAATGAAATTGTCCGCCAGCTTAGCAGCGGTGACTTGGTGATTACTGCCGATATTCCACTTGCTGCAGAATCGATTGAAAAAGGCGCTCGAGCATTAAATCCTCGAGGTGAACGGTATACCAAAGAAAATATAAAAGCCCGTTTGAGTATGCGTGACTTTATGAGCAACCTGCGTTCAAGCGGTATCAATACTGGTGGTCCGCCACCCATGAGTCTTACTGACCGACAGACGTTCGCCAACCAATTAGACCGATTACTTACCCAACACCAAACCAGCAGTTAATGCAATAGAGAGACCGTCATGAACATATTAATCGCAGGAGGCACAGGACTCATTGGAACCGCGCTCAAACAAAGATTTACCGAGTCTGGACATAAGGTATTGATCTTATCACGGCAAAAGAATCAACAAGAGAACTTTATTTTCTGGGACCCCGCCAACAATTTAATTGACTTAGACCGCAATATAAAAATTGATATTGTCATCAATCTGGCGGGTAAAAGCATTGCCAATCATCGATGGAATACTCAGATAAAAAAAGCTATCTGGAGCAGTCGAATACAGTCAACTGAGCTTCTTACAATGGCTTTACTAACGATGGAAAATACACCGAGACTTTTTATATCAAGTTCAGCTATTGGTGTTTATGGCAATACAGGCGATAAAATCGTAACAGAAGAAAGTCCTGCAGGTAACGACTTTCTCGCTAAACTGGCCGTCGCTTGGGAAAGAGCCACAGAGGCAACTAAGAAAAATACAGAGATTCGTACTGTTCACATTCGTACAGGCGTGGTATTGAGTACTAAAGGCGGTGTGTTAGCGCGAATGTTACTGCCCTTCAAGCTGGGTTTCGGCGGTCCATTTAGCCATGGCAATCAATACATGAGCTGTATTAGCCTACATGAATTAGTGAATGCCATCGAGTTTATAATTCAGTGTGAGGCCATTACCGGAGCGGTTAATTTAGTGGCTCCAGTAGCCGTTAAAAATCGACAATTCACCGCCACTTTGGCAACGACCCTTAAGCGACCCGCTTTTTTTACTATACCGGCAACCATAGCAAGACTGGGGTTTGGTGAAATGGCAGACGCTTTATTATTATCAAGTAGTCGAGTAAAGCCGCAAGTACTGATTGAACATGGCTATCAATTTATTGATGAAGACCTACAACAAGCGCTTAAAAAAATACTCTAAGGTTTGCCAGTACGGCTTGGCTACAGATTTCTCTTAGTCTTTTGCAACTTTTTTATTATCAAAAACCTGATCAAAACGTAATTGTGGATCGCTTAAAGTGCCTTCAACAACATAAACAGCACTAGCAAATCGATCGATTTCATTATCAAATAATTTGGTCGCTATATAGACACCGGCCGCCATCGGCAGGCCGCCTGCTAGGGCGGCAAACCATGGCAAATTAGCTTTTAAAGGCAGCGTAGCAATCAGATTTGCATCGATCATGGATGTGTTTAAATTTGCCGTTCCAGACATTAAAAATTCACTTGAGGGAGACAACACATGAATCGGCCGGTCGATAAAACTTATCTCCCCTTTTGATAAATCAAGGCGGCCACTCAGTTCTTCAAAACTTAGTCCTTCACTGTAAATACCTGAAACATTTAACTTCATTCTTCTTACCAAAGTGTCAAAATTAATTAAGCTAACTAATTTTAAAAATCCCTCTGTCGAGCTTGAAGCCGTTAAAAATTTTCCGTCATCAAAATCAAACGCTAAACTGCCGCTACTTTTACCCAGAGAAAATTTTTCTGGCGATGCGGGCCATGCTAAATCGATCAACAATTGAGACGATCGACTACTTAATGGCGACTTCGTAGAGCCGTCACTAATAATTGCGATTAACTCATCCAGATTATGGCTTTGCATTTTGATCGATAAATTTGACGAATGATTTTTTTCATCATCAATAGACCATCGCAGACCATTACTAATAGAGGAGCTGATTGCGACCCCATCGACCCTTGCAGTGATATCATGGAGCAATAAAGAGGAGGCCGTAGGACTGAGTAAAAACTTCCAACTGCCAAAGGGCTTATCATCAAGCCACAATTCATTAATGCCTATAGAGGCTGGCTCTAAGCGCTGAAAATCTAACAGCTGTGACAAGGATGATTCTTCTTGGGCTGTTGCGCTAGTAAATTTAAAGTAATCCAAGTCGATTAATAAACGTTGCTGTTGCGTGTACTTTAGCTCATTTTTAGCATGGTCAAAATTGTTCGGAGGCAACAACGTTGGCTTCTCAGGCAAACGAATGGTGCCTGATAGCTGATCACTGCTGACAGCGAATTGCCAACGATTATCATACCTTGCAAAATCTACCCGTGCATTCGTAAACGATTGCTCAAAAGCAAGAGCGTGATCGACGCTGAGTTCTGTTATCGTTAACTCCGTGTTCTTTTTCTCGTCCGTTCTTGCTGAATCGGCCTCTTCAATTAGAGCTGCCGCTGACTGAATTGAGTCATACCGTTGGTAGGTTGCTAACCACTCATCTAGATCAGCGGTTTTCAGTCGGCCCGATACGGTTAAGCCTTGTTGATTTGAATAAGCAGCCAAATTATTTTCAGCGTCATCGCTTCCTAAATAAAAGCCACCTCTTTGAAATTGAAATTGCTGAAAATTTAGTTGCGCTGTTAAGCGGTCCTCAATACTCACAACCATCGGCTGATCAGGTAAATTTAATCGCCATTGCAACGACAGCCGGGCGCTTTCAGCCGTATCTTTTTTCAGCTTGCTAGGCAGATCGAATAACACGCCTTGCAGTTCACTATCGATCGATAATAGTGGGCCACTCACTGTATTCTCAAAACGAAGACTGATCGCTGTTTGTCCATCCGCCATTGATAATATTGGCAGACGTAACCAATTCGATAATCGCTCAGTGGTCACTGTTGTTGTTGCATCAAGCTGAAAAGGAAAATGTTTAGCATCCTCATCTGACAGGTCATAGTCACCAAGAATAAGGTTAATAGGCTCACCCCATAATTGACCGGTCAAACGCTTGGCAACCAAGCCCTGAGAAGAAGTGAATCGTAGCGGCCCGTGCAAGGCCTTAATCGACGCATTAATATTGTTCATATCGATTGATGTGTCGATTAACACCGCCTTGACATCCACCGTGGGTTTTACCCTTTTTTCTGTCGATAAATGAGTTTGACCAATAGGAATTTCTAACTGCATATGTGCTTGATGTAAGTCACCAGTGAAATCCCAATCCTGCAGTGCAGAAATGAAATCGAGTTTTAAAGGCGACTTCTGCAACGCATTAAACGCATGTTGTATTGACCCCGTTACTGGCGCCTGAATGGAAAATAAAGAACCGTCATGACTGACATCAAAAAATGCCTCCGCATCAACCATGCTTAATTTTTCAACACTTGCGTTGGGAATTATCATTGATGAATGGCTGTTATTCATTATGAATAAGCCATCCAACTGTTCAACTTTAGGCCATTTACGATCGAAGCGTAAACTTGCATCTGCCACATTTAAATATAACTGAGTACTTCGATGAGATTTTTTACTTTTTTCAAGTGAACCATGATAGATAAAACCGCCATCAATAATGTCAGCGGCTAACTCAGTATCATTTAACCAAGATAATGTCTTAGTAGGCAATGTGTAAGGTAAAAGCTTTGGCAGTTCCTTACCCTGTCCGTTTAAAATGCCAATTTCTAAACTTATCTGACTGGCTTCTTGGTGGGTTGTTAATCGGCTATTAAGTGAAAATCGACCCGCATAATCACTCGAATCATCCCGCAATGAAAAATCTATCACGTCACTGTTAAGCAATAATCGTTGATTGTTAATGGCCCAATTAATTTGCGCTTTTGCCTTAGAGAAAACCAGTGGCTCACGGTAAATTTTTGGGAAAAATATTTCCAGCTGGGACTGATTACTGACCTGCAAAAAACCTTCATTTTGCGAAGCCTCAAGGTAAATGTTGGCCTGCTTGACACCGGGAATGCCGTTCCATGCGGATATCTCACCGTCTTCGAGTATGGCTTTGCCTGAAAACGGCAGTTTTTCTGTCAGGGGTAATGTCAATTCAACCTGAAGCAAGCGCCCATTGATGTTCAGTGCACTGATTAATTCATGATTTTTCTTAGACATCCAAGTCTGACTATTCACTAATTGACTCAACTGCCCAATGTCTAAAACGGGTGATCTTATCATTAAAGAATGCCATTGATTCGACTGGCCTTTTAAGACGATCTCTGCCGAAGACGGATTGAATGCCTGCTGATTCCAATCAGCAGTAAAGTCATGCCATCTAAGCTCTAAATGCTGTTCGGGACGAAAAGACACCCCCGCACGAATGGAAATATTGTTTAACGTACTTGACGAATTAAATGACGACAAAGACCCCTCATTGATGACCGCCACAGCTTGCCAGTCTTGATTAATGTCCTTATTTAACCATATTTGACCGGACCAATTTTCCGCTTGCCAATGACCAAACTTATCTTTATCTATGGCCGACATTAAGGGCGAAAGATTCCAGTTATTTGCGGTAACGTAGGCTTTTAACTGCAAGTTCTGATGACCTAGGTCGCCCCGTGATTGAAGCACAACACGATTTTTATTGGTCTCCACTAACGATGAAATCTCTAGTTGGCGGCTTCCATTTGCGGCATGAAATTTTAGCTGAACGGAGTGTGACTGGTAGTGCGTGCTGTTTTGATCTACATCGGGCGATAGTAAACGCCACTCGAGTTGCTGGATATCAACCTTTTTTAAGGCGTGATAAAAATCAATCCAAGCAAAAGTGTTTTTATTGTGCGAGGATTCTAACACTGCCAGTTGCCAGCCTGAGCGGTCATTATGGCGCAAAGGCAACTTGATTTTATTGGCTTTAAACTGGCTGACACGCCATTGTAAATCAGTCAATGACGCAAGCAGATCCACTTGCAATACAGCCTCGGTCAATACCACAGTATCGGGTACACTTGAGCTAGGAGATGATTGTTGTTGAATAGGCTGGACGCTTAACGATTCAATGCGAATAATCGGTTTAAAATGCTGCCATTCACCGCTGAGCCCTTCGATGGTCCAATCGTGGTCTGTCGCCGCCTCTAAAAAAATCTCTAGCTGCGGCGCCAGCGCTGCGGTATAAGGCAGCACTGAGCGACCAACGAGGATTGCCAGTGCAGTTAACACACAGGCAAGTATGAGTAACGCTCTGATTAAACGATACAATCGACCTAATAGACTAGATACGTTCATATTGACCTTAATGCACTATATCGACAATATTGAGTGGTTTGGTGGCAATATTGAAAAACAGACAACAATTCTGATTTTGGCTGATTACATTACACCATTTATCGTCGAGACGAAATGGCAACATGTTCACTGAAATAACCTTTAACTCGCGACTCAAACCTTTAACAGACTAGCCGGTGATGCCCTTGGTAAGAGGAAAGCCAAACCGCGCCATTAACTGAGCAGTTTCATATAACGGTAGGCCCATTACACCAGAGTAGCTACCTGAAATATGTTCAATAAACATCGCTCCTTTGCCTTGAATAGCATAACCGGCAGCTTTATCTTTCGGCTCACCGGTCTGCCAATACCATTCTATTTCATCTTCAGTTATTGCACGAAACGTCACTTTTGTCTGACTGATGATGCCTTCCTGTCGCATGCTTCCGTCGAACTGACGCTGGCAAAGCCAGATTCCAGTCAACACATCATGGCTATGGCCTGACAATGCCAGCAGCATTTCTTTTGCATCGGCTGCATTTATTGGCTTACCCAACACTTGTTGATTAAAAACAATCACGGTATCAGCCCCTAACACCGTGGCATGCTTGACCGGGCTATTAGACTGATCCAAGCACTTTAAACCTTGCAGAGACTTTTCTTGTGCCATTCGTGAGACATAGTCGCCAGGCGCCTCTGGCACGACCAAAGACTCATCGATGTCAGTGTCTAGCACTTTAAAATCGAGTGCCAATTGTTTTAATAATAACGCTCTTCGTGGCGACTGGGAGGCGAGATAGAAATTAACGGATAGCGAGTCGCATTGAGTGTCGTTCATTGAGGTTGATTGAAGCATGGGTAACCTTAGCGCGGTATCAGTAAGTATCGATAATCTTCAAAATTTTACATAGTCAAAAACAAGTTTAACCAACGGCCATAATAAAGCGCTGATCACTGCAGGTAATAAAAACATCATACTTTCGAATGATCCACCTGTGAGGCTGTTGACCCAATAAGCCGTCAATTGATAAATAAGCACCAATACAAGTACCGCCAAGGATTGCGCCCCAAGGCTAAACATTTTTAGTTGTTGGTGCGATAAAGCGCAGATATAAGCAATTATTGTCAAAGCCAACGCATTCTGGCCCAATACTCCCCCCTCTAAAATATCAAGGGCAAGGCCAATAAACCAAGCCAGCGTCATGCCCAACTGAAATGGCGCCAACATAATCCAATAAATCACGGCTAAGACGGCAAATTCAGGCCTTAACCATTGCCCCCAAAGCGGCAATGGATAAATGGATAGTAGCAAGATAATTACTATGGCTAGCGAGAGTGTTAACTTTGATCGAGGAGTGTCATCGGCAACCGAAGGCGTCATAAGCTGGTTTCACCCGCAAACACCAGCAGCACAAATCGACTGCGATCGAGTTCAGCGCTTGGGCGGACAGCTACCTCTAAAAAGGCTTCACCTGGGTCACGATCGACAGTTTCGACCACCCCAACAGGGTAGCCAATCGGAAACCGCTGACCCAAGCCTGAGCTAACAATGAGATCACCGACCTGAATATCCGTCGTCGACACTAAATTAGGCAACCACAACGTGTCAATTCGACCAGACCCCTCGGCTATCGCTCGAATGCCATTCCTGTTGATCTGAACTGGCAAAGCGTGTCGAGAATCACTGATCAAAATAACGGTCGATTGAATCGCATTGATTTCAATTACCTGGCCAACTAGGCCATAGGCATCGATAACCGCTTGACCAATATAAACGCCATCGGTTTCACCTTTATCGATCATGATCAATTGCTTAAGTGGATTAGGTGAGACGTTCACTAATTCGGCAATCAAGACGCTGTCTTCCAGCACCGTCGAAGAACTCAACAACTGGCGTAACCTAACATTTTCAGCTTTTAGCGAGACAAACTTCTGCAGCTTACCGTGCAAAATACGCGCTTCATTGTGCAAGCGCTCATTTTCGACAATTAACGTGTCCCTTGAAGTGAAATACGCATCCACCCCTTCAATAGTATTAATCGGTGCACGAGCAGCAGCATAAAAAGGGACTGATAGATAAGATAATAAGGTGCGTGTAGGGCCTGTAGCCTGAGTATTAAAATCAAGGGCTATTAGTAGAAATGAAACACCGGCTAAAATTAATACCCGGGCGCCAAGTGATCGGGATTGACTAAAGATCGGCTTAATAGTAACTCTCCGTCTTTTGAGTGCGGTTAATCAACCGATAAGAAATCAATATTGTACTGGTCCATTAATTCTAATGCCTTACCGCCCCCGCGGGCGACACAGGTCAATGGGTCGTCAGCAACGATAACGGGCAATCCCGTTTCATTACTCAGCAAGCGATCGAGACCGCGCAGTAATGCACCACCACCGGTTAAGACAATACCCGACTCAGCAATATCAGATGCTAATTCAGGTGGCGATTGCTCTAATGCACCTTTAACACCCTGAATAATAATGGCTAATGCGTCTTGCAGTGCGTCCATGACTTCATCGCTGTTGATCTTAAAGGCACGCGGTACTCCTTCAGCTAAATTGCGGCCACGCACATCAATCTCACGTAACTCACCGCCACCAATGGCAGTACCGACCTCA
This sequence comes from Cellvibrionales bacterium UBA1963, assembly GCA_002336035.1. Classification (GTDB taxonomy): domain Bacteria; phylum Pseudomonadota; class Gammaproteobacteria; order Pseudomonadales; family UBA7434; genus UBA7434. The sequence continues at coordinate 2,602 of DDED01000023.1, read as the reverse complement.
TGCTTAATCCGCTCGGCGGTTGAATCACCAATTAAACTGCCATAATTTCGACGCACGTAAGAAACGATGGCTTCATCAAATCGGTCTCCGCCCGTGCGAACTGAATCGGAATAGACCACACCATTGAGCGATAAAATTGCAATTTCAGTGGTGCCCCCGCCAATATCGACCACCATTGAGCCACTGGCTTCTTCTACAGGCAAGCCAGCACCAATGGCAGCAGCCATTGGCTCCTCAATGAGGCGAACCTCCCTTGCCCCAGCACTAAGTGCCGATTCCCGAATCGCTTTTCGCTCAACTTGCGTAGAATTGCATGGCACGCAAATTAACACGCGGGGGCTAGGACGAATAAAACTATTTTTATGAACGCGAGAGATGAAATGCTGGAGCATTTTTTCGGTCACTTGGAAGTCGGCAATTACGCCATCTTTTAGTGGCCTTATAGCCATAATATTACCGGGCGTTCGACCCAGCATTCGCTTGGCATCAGTACCAACCGCGGCTATCGTTTTTTGTCCATTTGAAATGCGAATGGCAACGACTGATGGCTCATCAAGCACAATACCCTGCTCTCTTACGTAAATTAACGTGTTTGCCGTACCTAAATCGATAGAAAGGTCGTTAGAAAACATACCTCTGATGGTTTTTAGCATAAATTTTCAGTCTCTTTAAATCTGCTCGACTGCCAGTGTTTTAACAGCGATCGGTTTCAATCAAATCAGTCGAGCAAAAGCTGTAAAATAAATAAGGCCTCTATAATAACCGCTAACGCTAGAATGAAAAGCTTTTTTAGCGGATACGGATGGTATAAGATTATTTTTTTGATTTTGCACAACGCTTTGCACCTTATGAGTCATCTGCAAATGCATACCGCCCTTTCATCGCGAGCGGCCCACAAAAAATCAGAGGGGGTAGACCTTCTACAAAAAGGCTAAGCCAGTCATTTTTAGGGTAACAGTAAGACAATCAGGCTTTGAGGGTGGCTTCTCAGGCCCATTTTTCGTTAACATAGGCAATGACGCCTCAATTTTAGAGTCGGGTTATCCATCGACTTACTAAAACAAACATAATCACAACAGCCATGCAGTCTTTGAGAGCACAAACGATATGAGTATCAATCCAGAACAGTTTGCCAATACAGCGAAACTGGCAAAATTGAAAATTGACGCCGATGAAGCCATCGAAGTTGCCGAACGAATTACCGCCATACTCGACTTGGTCGATCAAATGCAAGCAGTTGATACCGATCATGTCGAGCCAATGGCTAATGCACACGATGCGGTGCAGCGACTACGAATTGATCAAGCCATCACCAATGAAGACCCGCATGCAAGGCGAGCAAAATTTCAAACCATTGCGCCCGCAACCGACCAAGGACTTTATCTAGTACCCAAGGTCATCGACTGAGCCCAATATTACAAAAAATCAATTCGACCGGATGATTTAAACCCGACTAATTACAGATGGCTGCCATGCAATGAAATCTCTACACGAACTGACTGTTGCTCAACTGAAGCAACAACTGCTCGAAAAAAAGTTCTCTTCACGCGAGATCACCGAGCATTACCTTAATAGAATTAACGCCATGAATGGCGATTTCAACTGCTACATTACTGTTGATACCGACAGCGCACTTGCAGCGGCCGATCAAGCAGATCTAGCAATAGCTGCAGGCAGTCAAGCCCCGCTACTAGGCGTTCCCGTCGCCCATAAAGATATATTTTGTACCCAAGGTGTGACCACTACCTGCGGATCGAAAATGCTAGCCAATTTTGTCTCACCCTATGATGCGACGGTGGTAAGCAAAATGAAAACAGCCGGTGCTGTGATGCTGGGAAAAACGAATATGGACGAGTTCGCCATGGGCTCATCCAACGAAACCAGTTACTTTGGGCCAGTAAAAAACCCTTGGGATATCAATACTGTTCCTGGCGGCTCATCAGGCGGCTCGGCGGCGGCCGTTGCGGCCCAGCTTACGCCAGCGGCCACTGGCACCGATACTGGTGGCTCAATTCGTCAACCCGCTGCACTGTGTGGCATAACGGGCATCAAACCGACCTATGGCCGCATTAGCCGGTATGGCATGATCGCCTTTGCTTCGAGCCTTGACCAAGCGGGGCCTATGACGAAAACAGCTGAAGATGCAGCGATCTTACTCAACACCATGTCCGGTGTCGATCACAAAGATTCCACTAGCCTAGACACAGCTGTCCCGGATTTTACTGCCACATTGAATGACTCATTGTCAGGCTTAAGAATTGGCATACCAAAAGAATACTTTGATCAGCGTCTCGACACAGCCATGGCTGACGCCGTTCAGGCTAGTCTAGCCGAACTCGAAAAGCTCGGCGCCACACTGGTTGATATTGAATTGCCCAATTCTGCCTTGTCAGTGCCAGCCTATTATGTCATTGCACCGGCCGAAGCCTCGTCAAATTTGTCACGTTTTGACGGCGTTCGCTATGGGTATCGATGCAAGGACCCCGACAACCTAGAAGACCTTTATACCCGTACTCGATCAGAGGGTTTTGGTGACGAAGTCAAGCGCCGTATTTTAGTTGGCACCTATGCCCTATCAGCCGGTTACTACGATGCCTATTAC
>DDED01000037.1 GCA_002336035.1 Cellvibrionales bacterium UBA1963 | reverse complement strand
TCTAACAATAATCGATTGCCAAAAGAAGTAGTTTCCGCAATACGATTTAATTCTTCCTGCAATTGCGAGACTTCTTGTTGCAAGGCCGCACGCTCTGTTCCCGTATTCGTGCCGTTAGCGGATTGAATAGCGACTTCTCGAATTCGCTGCAGAATATTAGTCGACTCTTGCAACGCACCCTCGGCGACTTGCGAAAGAGAAATACCATCATTGGCATTACGAATTGCTCGGTTAAGCCCTCGAATTTGCGAAGTAAAGGTATTTGAAATAGCCAAACCGGCGGCATCATCCCGCGCACTGTTAATGCGTAAACCCGATGACAATCGATTCAATGAAACATTCAATGAATCCTGAGATTGATTAAGGTTTCGCTGAGCCTGCAATGAAGCGATATTCGTATTAATAATTTGTGGCATATAAATACTCCTTGATGAAAAAGCATAGTGAATCGCGGGAAAATGTTAATTCAGTTAAATCATAGCCTGTCCTGACGAACTAAACGAACAATTAATAGACAGAACGTAACGCAGTTCACAACAAAGGCTAAAACTACATCTGATTTTAGTCTCTTTTGTCAGATAATCTAATCATTCATGTAAAGATGTCTATTACATTCACGGTGAACACGGTGAGTTCAAAAAAAAATTTGCTTTCACTCTACAAAATAAACTACATCAGTAAGGCGTCTTAATCGCTCCGCCTTCAGCTCGCGAGAACTTAGGCAATCAGAGCTTGTAAAGTCATGCCGCCAACCATCACCAATAGACCGAAACATAAATAAGAAAGAAGGTAACAATAACAAAGGTAATCTAGGCCTATCTCACGTAGCCTGCAATCGATATAAAGTGGCAGAGGGTGCCGGTGAGTACAAAAAAGTGCCAAGCACCATGAGCATGAGCGATGTTAACGGACTTATCGGCAATATAAAAAACCACACCCACCGTGTAGGCAATACCTCCAGCCAGCAACCAGTCAATCCCTGCCTGTGGTATACCCGCTTTTAGGGCCGTGTAATCCAAGATAATGACCCAACCCATACTCAAGTAAATAAACAAGGTTAGCAGCTTGTGGCGCTTCTTCGGCAAAGTGTCTAACAATATGCCCACCACAGCCAAAACCCAAACGATGCTCATGATCATCCAGCCATTGCCTTCACGAAGGGTCACCAGCATATACGGGGTGTAGGTGCCAGCAATCAATATGTAAATGGACACGTGGTCAAAGGTTTGGAACAGCTTTTTTAGCTGCGGGGACTGAAAGCTATGGTACAAAGTCGACATGGTGTAAAGAAGCACCGTACTTAAACCGAATATGGAGAAACTGCTGATCAACCAGATATCACCGGTACTAGCACTGATCGTGATTAACGAACCCAGCCCTATTAACGACAAAGCTGCTCCAACAAGATGACTGATGCTGTTTAGCTTCTCTCCGTAATACATATGAGCTCCTGAAATTTCTAAATCATACTGCCATTTCTAAGCCATCGTCTCTCCGCAGCAGGTCTATTACTTGCTATAAAAATTAATGACTGCTTCACTCTATATCGTCAATCTATGCTGGCCGCTTAGACGTGAATGCTCCAATAAGGCCGTATGCAAATCTATGTCGTTATCGAAGTCCGCTCATGCCACCTTGCGTCAAAATATTGTTAATAAAAATTTCATTAACTGGTTATTGAAGAAGAGTCAACACCTGCTGAGGAAGAGCATTCGCTTGCGCAAGAATAGCAATACCGGCCTGTTGCAAAATTTGATTGCGCGTTAAATTAGCTGTTTCAGCAGCAAAATCGGCGTCTTGAATGCGACTTCTGGCCGCCGATGCATTTTCAGATACGCCCTGCAAATTAGCGATCGTTGATTGCAGTCGATTTTGCACCGCACCAATACCTGCCCGCATAGAATCGATAGCACGAATCGCTGAGTCAATCACGGATATTGCTGCTTGCGCCTGATTTTGTGTGCCTACCGTCAACTGGTCAACTGATGCAAGATTGGATGTTCGATCAAATGAAAGAGAACCGCTTACGCCAGAAAGATTAAAGGCATCACTCGATTCAACACGGACTTGACCGACGATTCTGGTTGAATCAAAACCTCCAGCGGTCAGAGTAACAGGGGCACCATCGGGCAAGGTGTTATCGAAATTCCGTGCGGTAATATTAATACTGGTGGCGCCATTAAAATCAGTGATAGCCACATCATCACCAGCTTCGTTAATTAGTGTTATCTCGGCGCCATTGGCGCGCGCGACAACACCGGTAGTTGAAGATTGTTGATTAATAGCTGTTGCTAAACCTTGTAAATCACTGGGATCAGAAATATTCGCGCTCACATTAACCGAGGTTGTACCCGTGCCATTGAGCGTAAAACTAACGACCCCTGCTGAGCCTAGGTTATCCAAGGTTGCTACCGTTCGCGCATCTGCCGAGACGCCTGTCTCGCCCCGCTCGGCATTTACCGAGCCAGCAATGCTTCGCGCGCTGTCGCCAGCACTGTACGATACAGAAGCCGTACCAATCCTACCAATGACAGTGAAGTCCGTACCTGTAACCTGGTTGATCGGCGTCGTTCCCTGCGCGGGCATTACCCTACCAACACCCAAACCATTAAAGTCAATACGGTTAGCCCCTAAATCTCTTGACGTCGCTGCACGCAACGACACACTAATCGTCTGATTGGCTTGCGCACCAACTTGAAAAGTTTCAGTACCAAAGGACCCATCTAACAATAATCGATTGCCAAAA
>DDED01000201.1:2184-6954 GCA_002336035.1 Cellvibrionales bacterium UBA1963 | reverse complement strand
ATACTGCTTATTTTCATACTGACATTAAAGGTCTTCAGCTAAGCGTATTTGATGGCGGTGTTGGTTTTAATGTGTCTAATGCAGGGCATGCTGTCTCTCAGGGAGTTGAAATTGAAAGTCGTATCTCTTTGTCAGAAAATTGGTATATGACGGCTAGTTTGGCATGGATGGAATTTGAATATAAGGATTATAAAGATGGTCTATGTACCTCTGCCGATCTTCTTGCTATGAATGACGACAATACCGAGACGCAACCATTAAATTGTCAAAATGTTGATGTTATCGTCCCTGGCACTGGAAATGGCACACCTGGAAGCGAGGTAACTCTGTCTAAACCACAGGCTGATCTTACCGGCGAAACCAATCAATATGTAGCTAGCTACTCAGGCTCACTATCACTTGAATATCAAAATAATATCAACGACAAGCTTTTATTTAAAGGCAGTGTCGATGTTAACTTTACCGATGACTACAGCCCTGCCCAAAATCTCGACCCTGCTCTGCAACAAGATGGCTATGAGATATATAACATTCGCCTCGCGATTGTTGACGATATTTCGGAAAAGTGGGAAATTGCATTAATGGGACGCAATATCACTGACGAAAAAATCATTAGTTACGCCAATGATGTGCCATTAACGACCGGTTTATTCGGCACAAAAACCTCTTATGGATTTGTGCAACGCACCGAGTCATGGGCCTTGCAGGGTAAATATAACTTTTAATATTTTCATTAACAGTCGGCCAATAGCATGCCTCAAAAGATCATCGCCATAAGAAAACTGTACGTTGATTTGATCGGCTTTTAAAATGCCAAAAAAAACCCTTCAGTCAAACTGAAGGGTTTTTTTATATCTATTCATTACTCAATAGTAAGGATCTGTCAACACACTCACTAAAGCCTGTTGGGTATCGACTATTGAACAAACGAAAAATGTAGTGCTTTAAACATCTCTGCCCTAAGGCAAAGAAATTATAAAGGCATTACGTTTTCAGCTTGTGGGCCTTTTTGGCCAGTAGTGATAGTGAACTCTACTTTTTGGCCATCAACTAAAGATTTAAAACCTTCAGCTTGGATAGCACTAAAGTGAACAAAGACGTCTGGTCCAGACTCTTGCTCAATAAATCCGAATCCTTTAGATTCATTAAACCATTTAACTGTTCCGCTGACTTTATCTGACATGGTGTTTCCTCGTTAATACATTTCTTGCCGTTACGTTTAGCCTTAAAAAAGCTTCAATAACTACTGATTTTAAATGCCTAAGCCATAAGGCCCAAGCGGTTACGCTATCACTTTTTTCTAAAGTCTTAATCAGTACGAGCTAAGCACGTGGCGAAAAATACGTCGAAAGGATTACAAACCATGAAAACTGTTTAAGCTGTGGACACTATACGACAGTTTTTCTGAGGGTCAAGCAAGAAAACATTAAATTAGGGCTAATATACGTAAATTGAACAAAAATGGCTCATTATTTGACTTCTTTTACAAAAAATTAGCCATACCCAACGAAACGTATCGCGAAATATGGCCGTATGTATTTATTGCGGCGGCACTGAAAAACCGTCTAAAACCGGCGTATAACCCTCACCAAATTCACTGGTTAAACTATTATGCAGCCCATCGAGACTCCATTTTTTCTGGCCTTCAGGGTTAATATGGGCATCACCAAATTCAGGCCGCTTCAAGCGGTTCACTTGATTCCCCCACACCACAAATACTTCGCCTGCGATATGGCCAGCCTCGGGTGATGATAAATAGCCCACTAAGGGAGCGACGTTAGCGGGATCAAAGGCATGAAAGCCCTCTTCCGGTGGGGCGAACATCGCCGCCGTAGGCCCTTGCATGGTCATGTCCGTAGACGCTCGAGGCATGATGACATTACAAGGGATACCGTAGCGAATCATTAACTGGGCCGTGCCCATAGTCATAGCAACGATACCGGCTTTAGCGGCCGAGTAATTGGGTTGGCCAACTGAGCCAAAAATCGCTGCCTCTGACGCTGTGCTAATCATTCGACCGTATACCGTCTCGCCGGCTTTGGCCTTACCACGCCAATAGCCAGCAACATTGCGCATATTGACGAAATGACCGCGCAAATGCACCCTTACCACACTGTCAAATTCGTCATCACTCATGCCGAAAATTGTCTTATCACGGCAGTAACCGGCGTTATTAACCATGATGTTAATGTCACCATAGGTCTCTAGCGCGACTTTCATTAGGTTGTCGGCATCGGCCGTTTCAGCACAATCACCAAATACGGCAATGGCTTCACCACCGGCCGCTTTAATGTCTTCAACGGTGTTATGCGCAGCCTCTTCGGCGTCGGGTCGATTAATATCGTTAATAACGACGCGGGCGCCCTGGCTCGCTAATTGAATCGCTTCTTCGCGGCCCAACCCTCGCCCAGCGCCGGTGATCAAGGCAACTTTACCCTCAAGATTTTGTGTGTTTGATTCAGACATTTCATACTCCTAAAAATAAAACAATAGGTCATTAATACTCAGCAAAAACGACCATTATGTCAGCCATTAAAGACGCTCAATGATGGTTCCCGTGCCTATTGCTGAGCCACAGCACATCGCAATTAATGCAGTGCTTTTATCTTGCCGCTCTAATTCATGAAGCGCAGTACATAGTAAACGCGCGCCAGTTGAGCCAACAGGATGCCCAAGTGCTATCGCACCACCATTGACATTCACTTTGCTCATGTCAGCATCAAACACCTGCGCCCATGACAATACCACCGCAGCAAAGGCTTCATTAATTTCAAATAAATCAATATCACCCATTGTCATGCCTGATTTTTTAAGCATTCGCTGAGTCGCGTCGACCGGGCCATCGAGTAAGTAATAGGGATCGGTACCGACAGTGCAATCAGTAATGATGCGGGCGCGCGGCTTAAAGCCTCGAGCTTTAGCTTCTTCAGCCGTCATCCAGAGAACAGCCGCTGAGCCGTCAGAGATTTGCGAAGCGTTACCCGCCGTGTGAATACCGTCTTCTAAAATTGGCTTTAATTGCGACAGTCCTTCTATCGTGGTATCACGCAAGCCTTGGTCGCGGCTGACATGCTTAGTTTGGTCAGTGGGGGTACCGTCATCAGCAAAGCACGGCGCATCAACTGGACAAATTTGACTGTCAAAGCGACCCTCGTCCCACGCTACTTTGGCTTTTTGCTGTGAGCTAAGAGCAAATTCATCAACCATTTGACGAGTTAAGCCCCTATTTTTGGCAATGCGCTCAACCATCGTAAATTGATCCGGGGCCGTGTCCCAAGGCCAATTAGGCGGTTGAAAATAACCGGGGCCATTATAGACATTTTGACCTAAACCGACGCGGCTCATCGCTTCAACACCACAACCGATCCCGACATTAATACGGCCCGTTTGCACCATGGCGGCAATCGCGTGATTGGCTGTTTGTGCCGAACCGCACTGGTTATCAAATGTGGTTCCTCCCGCCGTATAGTCCTTGCCTAAAGACAGCCAAGCGTTGCGGGTTATATTGCCCGCCTGCTCACCTGCTTGCGTGACACAGCCACCAGCTAAATATTCTACATCGCCATAATCAAGCCCCGAACGTTTAACCAAGGCGTCTAAAGATAAAGCCAATAAATCAACGGCATGAAAACCATGTAGATCTCCTACAATGGCTTTACCTCGGCTAATGGGGGTCCTAACGGCTTCTACAATAACGGCTTCTGACATGATATTCCTCGTCTATTTTTATTGAATCAATTAAAAGTGAACATGGGCGCAATGAATAAAAGCTTGGCCTACATCATTACCATTGTAAGTTCGTAAATCAATGCTGGACGTTCCTCGCCCACCACATGCACATGTTGCTCCAGTGTCACTCGGGTATTTTTCTCGGTCACTTCAACGGCTTTTATTCGACTACGAGAATGAATGGTGCTGCCGACGGTGACGGCACCAGAAAAGCGTAAACGGTCAGAGCCGTAATTCATCATGTACCCGTAACCGCTGATATCGCCGATTAAGCTCACTTTATTGGGCATTTTGGGCAGCAATGACAACACGAGAAAACCATGGGCAATGGTGCAACCATAGGGGCTCTCTTTGGCACAGCGCTCTTCATCAACATGCATCCACATGTCGTCGCCCGTCATTTCAGCAAAGTCGCTGATTAACTTTTGGTCTATTGTAAAGTCGCCACTCCAATCGCCAAAATCGCTGGTGACTAAGGACTGAAGCGCGTCGTTATCTTTATAATCGATGGTCATAATTGATCCTCTGGAATAATATCTAACGGTGTTATCTTGCTATGCTCTCATGGCTATTATTGTCTCTGCAATGGCTTGGCATTGCATTGGCAAGCCATTCACGAGGGATTTTAAATACTGCTTTATTCGCTGTTATTGTTTAATCCTTGCTCAGCCTGCGCTTTAACTTTTTGCAGGTAATCTTTGGGCATATGGATGAATAAGCCTTCACAGCTAGCGGTTAAGGTATCACCTGCATACATCTCACCGCGAAGGATATTTTTGCGACCCTCAACCCGGTGAACTCGCCCGAATAGGCGTAACTCTTGTGCTAATGGCGTTGGTTTAATATAACGAACGGATAAAGTACCGGTAAAACCTGGCTGAGTAGTTAATTTTTGACCCATGCCCAAAAAGTCATCGAACAAAGCCGCTACAAAGCCGCCATGCACAAACCCAGGAGGCCCTTCAAATTGCCAACCCATCGTCACTTTCCCGTGCACTTCATCACCCGCTATCCAAAGATGCAGGGGCGCTGTAATCGGAT
>DDED01000201.1:0-1886 GCA_002336035.1 Cellvibrionales bacterium UBA1963 | reverse complement strand
TATCCAAAGATGCAAGGGCGCTGTAATCGGATTGCACAAGCCAGTCAGAGCACTGATCTCATGGCTAACGATGCTCCCTTCTTGAAAATGATCTTGGCCGGGGTCCATATGCGCTAGCTTACCCAGCAACTGCGGTGTTTTTGCCAGGCGGTCTGCCTGCTCATTAATAACCGCTGCCATTGCTTGCAGGGTTTGGGTGTCGGCCGAGCTAGTGACCGTTAGTTCATTAATTCGCCTTAAAGCCGCGCCAAGTTCACGCCGCGCCGCCCATTGTGGCGTAGGTGGTGATGGCGGATCTTCAAAATCATAAGGGCCTAAATAAATTGACATGGAGTCTCACTGCTTGATCAAACACATTCATTACCCCAACAATCTCTAAATCATTGGCTGGTAAAATTACTCTTGGTTTTGCACCAGACAACCGATTGGCCATGATAGACTAAACTGCGACGATTGTTGATTAGTTAACGGCTAAAAACCGAGCAAGATTATTGACTTTACGGCGTAATTTAAACGGCGTGTGTTTCTCGCTGGCTGAGCCTCAATAAGGCCCACAGGCCAATCGTATACACTATAACTGACTGCACCCTGTTAACAATGACCGCTTCAGCCAATCGCGCCCAGCGGCGACTCGTTCGCCCAAAAGCGTCATTAAAATAGGCATCATAGGCCTGCGGATTTTTATTTACTAACCACTTAAGCAATACGATCAGTTATAACGGAACTTATTAGGAGCAGAATCTTGACCCAATATCACGGCATTATCGATATGATCGGCAACACGCCATTAATTCGTCTAAAACAAGCGTCGGAGCTCACGGGCTGTGAGATATTAGGCAAAGCGGAATTTTTAAATCCTGGCGGATCAATCAAAGACCGCACGGCATTAGGCATTATTCGAGACGCTGAACGATCGGGCGCACTGAAGCCAGGCGGCACCATTGTTGAAGGCACGGCAGGTAATACCGGCATTGGCTTAACGATTTTAGCCAATGCCCTGGGTTACAAAAGCGTCGTGGTGATGCCTATGACGCAAAGTAAAGAAAAGATCGATTCACTTGAACTGTTCGGCGCTGAATTGCATCTGGTGCCCGCCACAGCTTACAACGACCCTAAACATTATACTCACACGGCGAATCGCATCGCTGAAAAACTGAATAAAACCGAACCTTCCGGGGCTGTTTGGGCCAATCAATTTGGTAACACCGCCAATCGTGATATCCATTACGCCACCACTGGGGAAGAAATTTGGCAGCAAACGGATGGACAAGTCGATGGTTTCATTTGCGCGGTTGGTACCGGTGGCACGTTGGCTGGTGTCGCAAAGAAGCTGAGGGAACACCGCCAGAATGTCCATATTGGCATTGCCGATCCCATGGGCTCATCGCTGTATCAATATTATCAACACGGCGAATTAAAAGCGGAGGGAAGCTCGATTACTGAGGGCATCGGCATCAGTCACGTGACGAAGAATTTGTCTGGCACACGGGTAGACCATGCCTACCAAATTAGCGATCATAAAGCCTTACCATTAGTATTTGACTTGTTAAAAAATGAAGGCCTCTGTCTAGGCGGCTCCTCGGGCATTAACATAGCCGGTGCAATTGAGCTGGCAAAAACCCTGGGACCGGGCCATACCATCGTGACCATCCTCTGTGATTACGGCACCCGCTATCAAAGCAAGTTATTTAATCCAATGTTCTTAGAGAACAAAGGACTGCCGATCCCCTCTTGGCTGAAAATAGAATAAAAGTATCCATTAAAAGGGCTTAAAACTGATACGCGATTCTGGCATAAGTTTCTGTGTCTGCATGGTCGCGCCCCAATGGCACATGCTCAGTGTACTTACCATCAATACCAATACTCAAAGATAAATTGCCGAGCAA
>DDED01000205.1 GCA_002336035.1 Cellvibrionales bacterium UBA1963 | reverse complement strand
GCGTTGCCCCGTATACGGATTAGTCTATTAAATAAAAACCTTCTCTCCGATAAGCGTCCATCGAAGTGAACTGATTAAACTTATTCATTAAGCTTATAACGGTGACGGGGTATCACGTTAAGTCATCATAAAAATTAATAACAATAATGAAAACGTTAGTACTCGTTAATAGCCGTTGTAATTTTTTCGGTCGATTGCTTAATTGAAGAACGATAAACACTTTTTGAACGTCAAATAAGCCGAGTCTTGTATCTTTGAATAGATTCAAACTGTATGATTTTTTCTTGCCATACTGTAATTCACGCCAGCACTTTTAAATTAAAAATCATTCAAAAAACTACTTGTTAAAATTTGGCTTACGTTTTTCAAAAAAAGCAGCAGCGGCTTCTTCAACATCGCCACCTAAACCATTTAAAATTTGATTGCGATTTTCAACTTGCATAGCTGCCATTAGTGAGCTGGCATCTAAATTTGACCACATACCCTGCTTGGTTGAAATTAAACCGTAGGGCGAAAAATCGCAGAGGCTTTCAGCCAACTCAATCGCACGCCGTTCAAGCTGATCATTTTCAACAACGTATGTGACTAAACCCCATTGCTCAGCCAATTGAACATCAATCACGCGCGCTGTCATCATCATGTCGTGAGCGCGTGCCGCACCGATCAATTTTGGCAAGGTATAACTCACGCCAATATCGCAGCCCGACACTCCCAAGCGAATAAACTGAGTACAAAATTTTGCCGACTCAGCAGCCATCCTAATGTCGCAACCTAGAGCAATCCCTAGACCTCCCCCGTATGCGTGCCCATTAATCGCCGCAATAATTGGTTGCTGAATTTTTCTCATTAACAGCACTACTTCAGCCATATACTCTTGACCCCGCATACCTGCACGTGGGCCGTCCCCAAGTTCACCGACCGCTTCACTCAGGCTGGCTCGATTCGCTTGATCAATAAGGTCAAGACCCGCACAAAAAGATTGACCAGCTCCCGTAATAACCACTGCACGACACTTATTGTCACTGTCGATACTGTGCAATGCCGCTTTAAATTCAGTTACCATTTTCCAGCTTAATGCATTCCGCACCTCTGGACGAGAAAATCGCAGTACGATAACACGATCCTGTGAATGCTTTTCTATGCGTATCATACCCAATGCTTCACTCCTTTATATAATGACGAAACACAATCACTTATGTATAGCGCTCTAGCCAAGCAGCGTAATCGACTCGCTCAACCGCTGCAACCGCACGACGAAGAACCTCTTTCATATATGAGCCATGCTCATCATTTAGTGCACCGAAACCAATAGACACAACAATTGTCATTAATGTGTGATAAGTAAAACCACGATAATCTTGCCACGTCTCATTAAAATCAATTGGCTCGCCATAAACAGCCCGCCGCTCAACATAGTACTTGACAAAATCTTGCTCATTAGCAGCGAGCGTATCGGCAGGCAAAGAGTCAATTAAGAAATATTGTACATCACGAATACCCTTGCCCCAGTGCACCGCTTGAAAATCCAGCATTCCCATGTTATCACCTGAGACAAAGAAGTTTCCGATATGACTGTCGCCATGCAACAATGATAAAGGGCCAGAAAACCACTGCGCCAACAAGGTGTCCCAGTTCTGCAAAGTTTTTTCATATAGCTCTACGACTTCTGGCGGAATAATATCGCTGCACTCTTTTACGCACGGTGCTAAACCCAATTGATTTAAGGTGCGCGACACATGCCGAAGTTTTGGGCCTAAAAATAAATGACTCTCTAATGGAAAAATTTTCTCGCGCTCCTTTTCGCCAAGCCCATAATGACAGGCGTGCAATTGCGCAAAGGCATCTAAGCAACGGTAGACGATACCTAACGAAGGGCCTTTAATCATTTCAACATTCGTGAATAGTTTCACTTCTGGGTCAAGATGTAAATTTTCTTGTGCTAAAAAGAAACGTGTCCCTTGGCTGTGTGTGGCGTAGGTTTTAGGTGTCCGTAATGGCACATGATGCGCCACGTGACGACAGAAATACGATTCTATTTGCCAAGATTGAATGACTCCAAAAAACCACCTAGTGCCAATATCTGGCATTGGTAATTTTATAAAAAGCTGATCGGGAAAACCACTAGGGTGTTTTTGATCTAACTGGACAACCACATTATTGCAATTACTGCTGGTCGAGCGAATATCTAACGGAACAACCGACGTTAACGATATGGGTGTTGCTTGCGGCTCAACCGAAAACTGATTAAGCATCTTACTAAGGTGTTGTGGTGTTAGAAATTTCTTATCTTCATAGGGCATACGAGCACCCAGCGCGTCACCAATAGCATCACCAGCTAAGACAAAGCTGTTCTGTACAGCATATGCAAAGGTTTTCGCTATAGATCTTACCATTATTATTTTCCCTTTTTTCGGCGTATCTCACTGTTTAATTTTCGTTGAAGCAGACATAAATGAAGCGTCACTTGCCGTAAGTGATAACATTATATAGGATGACAAATAAGTCAATGATAACCTATATGTCATCAATACCATCACTAATTTTAGGCCTAACAACAAACACTTGGAGTGCATCCCTAATGCTAGCCTCACCATCAGCTCTTTCGACAGACACTGCTCCCTATGATGCCATTGTTATCGGCGCAGGGCATAATGGCCTTGCTACAGCAACGGTGCTATCGCGCAATGGCAAACGTGTCTTAGTCCTAGAGAAAAATGGCTATGTAGGTGGAATGGGCGGCACCCGTGAAATTTTAAAAGACTGTCAGAATGAAGTTGGCGCAAGTTGCATGTTTCCGCTATCTAAAGAAATTCAAGAGTATTTTCAATTCGAGAAGAACGGCGTCGAACTTATCCCCCTGCCTGTCATGGCTGTCAACCTAACTGGAAAAAATGGCCGCCCGTTAATTTTTTATAAAAACAGCTTAAAACTCGCGTTCGGGCTATTAAAAAATTATGGCCCTAGCGCTATGATTGGCTTTGCTCGCTTCATTAAATTTTGTGATTATCCGGCCAAAATGCTGGATCGTTTTACTGCAAGAAAAACACCGCAAAATCTAACTGATATTATTAGCCAAGCGCCCACTCAAGAAAAGCGCGCCCAATTAGAAATGGCATTTAATGGTTCGGCGATGGATATTATTGATAAATTCTTTCCCGATCCAATAAAGCACAAAGAGCTACGTGCCAATATGGCTTTTGCCGCGGTGCAGGCCACGTTTAAAGGGCCTTACTCACAGGGCTCTGCTATGTGCCTAATTTATACCATGGCGCAAGAAGGATCTGCTGGCATGATGCAGCGAGTCAAAGGTGGCATGGGCAAACTGTCAGAATCATTAGTGACACAAATCGAGTCACTAGGCGGTGAGGTGAGGACCAAACAGCAGGTCAAAAAAATCATTATTGAGAACGAAGCAGCGGTCGGGGTCGAATTAAAAAATGGCGATCAATTCTTTGCAAAAACCATCATATCAAATTTAGATAAACCCGCCACGTTTAATAAATTAGCGCAGGATTACCCTCTGCCTGAAGAAATCAAGCAGCAGGTCGATGGATTCGAGCACCGTGGCGCCTATGTTCATATGTTATTTAAATTAAGCGGCCTGCCCCGTTATGCCGCGCATATTGATAAACTTAACCGCATTCCTTTTGCGCAGTTCGGTGGCGCCATGGTAGCTGACCCAGAAGTGTTGCAGCGTTGCTATGAGCAGTCTAAAAAAGGAGAGTTGCCGCCTATTGTCCCATTAGCGTTTCAGTTTCCATCGTTATTGGATGACTCCCTAGCCCCAGAAGGTTTTCATATTGCAAGTGCCTACGGATTTTACTTTCCATGCGATGCTGAAAAATCAAGGCGTGGCAAATTGCGCGATGAATTCGGCGAAATGATCATCGACCATATCGATATGCACATGACTGGTTTTAGAGAGTTAATTGTCGATAAAGCAATCTTCTCCTCCGATCATTTTGCCGTTATGGAAGGAGCCAGTAATGGTGACTGGACGCACGGTTTACTGCATCCCGAGCAAATGGTTGGAGATCGTTGCTTAATTGAAGGAACTGGCCATACAACGCCTATCACCAATTTATATCTATGCGGCTCATCGTGTCATCCTGGGCCAGGAGTGACTTTTTTACCCGGCTATAACTGCGCGTTCGAAGTGCTTGACACTCATGCAGCCTAAGCATTCTATGTTTAAGCTTGTTATTCGTTCGTTTAAATGCCCCATAATTAATGTGCCCACTGAAACCCGCCCGTTAGATAAAATAGGTTTGCTATATGACGACTAAAGGTGTCGCTATGGTCACTGGCGCCAGTCGTGGTATTGGCAAGGCTACCGCTATTGCATTAGCGCAAGCAGGCTATGACTTAGTTCTTGCTGCGCGG
>DDED01000146.1 GCA_002336035.1 Cellvibrionales bacterium UBA1963 | reverse complement strand
TTGATGAAGAACATCGATTTGGCGTACGACAAAAAGAGCAACTGAAAAGCTTATGTGCCAACGTCGACTTATTAACAATGACGGCAACCCCCATTCCAAGAACCTTAAACATGGCCATGGCAGGGCTTAGAGATCTATCAATTATCGCAACCCCACCTGCCAAACGATTATCAGTAAAAACATTTGTACATGAAAAGCAAACTGGCTTAGTCAAAGAAGCATTACTTCGCGAAATATTACGCGGAGGTCAAGTTTTTTACTTGCATAATGAAGTGAATAGTATCGAACGCACCGCCGATGAATTGCGAAAAATTCTACCCGAAGCCAGAGTTGCCGTTGGCCATGGTCAAATGCCCGAGCGTGAACTTGAGCAAGTGATGTCAGACTTTTATCACCGTAAATTTAACATTCTTGTCTGTTCAACCATTATCGAAACAGGCATCGATATTCCAAACGCGAACACCATCATTATTGAAAGAGCTGATAAATTCGGGTTAGCACAATTGCATCAATTACGTGGCCGCGTAGGACGCTCACATCATCAAGCCTACGCGTATTTATTTATACCCAACAAAAAATTATTGAGTAAAGACGCTGAAAAAAGACTGACCGCTATTGAAGAGGCTCAAGATTTAGGCGCTGGATTTATGTTAGCCACACACGACCTTGAAATACGAGGCGCTGGGCAACTATTGGGCGATGAGCAAAGTGGGCAAATGCAATCAATCGGTTACAGCCTCTATCTCGACATGCTAGAGCGTGCCGTATCGGCCTTAAAAAGTGGTGAAGAGATCGATCTTTCAGCACCGCTTAATGTGTTAGGTGAGATCAATCTCAATCTTCCTGCTCTTATACCGAACGATTACTTACCCGATGTTCATAATCGTCTAATGCTTTATAAACGAATTTCTAGTGCAACAGACATCGAAGCGCTGCGTGATCTAAAAGTAGAAATGATTGATCGCTTTGGCCTGCTTGGCCCTGAAATTAATAACCTTTTTGAAATCATGAGAATCAAGATAGACTGTATTCAATACGGTATTGTGAAAATAGATGCCGGTGAGCAAGGCGGTTATATTGAGTTTGGGCACGATACCATGGTCAACCCAATGACCCTTGTAAAAATGGTCCAAGAGCAACATGAGATATACCGACTAACGGGAGCAACACGCTTGACCTTTAGCCAATACCTGCCAGAATCTGAGGATAGAATTACATGGGTATCCTCATTAGTGAAGCAATTAGGGCAGTCTTGACAATGATTAAAAAAATAGCAACCATGCAAAGGCGTCTTATCTTTTGTTGTGGTTTATTCATTTTTTTATGCCATCAAGTAGTGGGTGAGCAAATAAATGCTCTGTCACATGATAACCGCCCTTCAGCGCTTACTTTATCAGATATCACTATCGATATTGATCGATTGCCAACTGTGGCCTCGCTGTACCAAATTGAATTATTAGTGTTTATGAATAACCAAACTTCTGTGTTTGATCCCGATGGCATTATCAGCGAACAATGGCCAAAAAACTACACTCTATATTATCCCGAAAACCTCGACTTTGTTCATCCGCCGCTTATTGACACGCTCAACAGAAATCAGACAAGTACCCTTGAACAACCAATGGAATTTATATCAATTGATAAAGACCAATCGACTCCGCTTCATGACGTTAACCCGCCAGTATCGGCAAACAAACAACCACAAATACAATCAATTCCTACCTATACTGACGAACAGTTAACACTCTCAAAGTTACAGCTATTAACTGAATTGCCTGAGCATACCTTTGCGTTAAAAAAAGCACAACAACGAATAAAAAACAATACTGTTCATACCGTCTTATATCATAAAGCCTGGATGCAAAGTCTCGAGGAAAGTAATGTGGCTAATGCAATCGCAATCAATGGCGGCCAACAATTTGGTAGTCACTTTCAGCTAGAGGGTCACGTGACGATCAGTAAAGATCGTTATCTGCACGTCAAAACTGACTTATGGCTTAATCATTTTAAATATATCAACCATCCAATAAAAAGTAACCGCCAGCAATTAACCATTAATTCAAAGAATTCATTTGACCAAGGCAATACTAAAAGTTCGCACACATTACCTAATCTACCAATTGACCATGAACGATTGGCACTAATAGCGGATAAAAAGTTTAACGATCAATTAGACATTGAAATTACTGAAGGGATTAACGAACTATATTACAGTGATACAAACGATAAGGTGCTAACGAACTTATTTGAGGAAATTGATATTTCCTTAACGACAGAGGCAGAAAAAGAACCGTTGTTAAAAGAGGACGAAGCCATTTCATACTCCTTAACTGAGGTCTTTGCTCTCAGACAAGACAGAAAAATCAGTAGCAGTAAGATCAATTACATAGACCATCCAAAGATGGGTTTACTTATCCGTGTTAAGAAATACTCACTACCAAAAATTGAGTAAAACCACGGTCAATTCTACGTCGGTCTAAATGAACGACTGATCAAACATTATGGAGTATCAACAGAGGCTGTCTTTAGATCAATTACCTGTGTTGGGTAAGCCACTTCTGCCCCATGTAACTCGACCACAGCCAAGATATTAACCAATACATCTTGTTTAACCACATGATAATGTTCCCAGTTCACCGTTTTAGTGAAGCAGTAAATAAAGAAATCTAATGAAGACGGTCCAAATGCATTCACATTCACCATTAAAGTTTGATTACTGTCTATTTCTTGGTGCTGCTGAAGCATCGTCTCAACATCAGCAACCACTAATGAGAGAACCGCCGCATCATCATAGCGCAGACCAATGGTTTCTTTAATTCGACGGTGACTCATCCGTGATGGGTTTTCAACTGAAATTTGAGCAAACGTTGAATTGGGGACGTAAAGTGGGCGCTTGTCGAAAGTACGTATTCGGGTCTGTCGCCAACCAATGTATTCAACCGTGCCTTCAATTTCTTGATCAGGTGAGCGAATCCAATCGCCAACAGCAAATGGACGATCTAAGTAAATCATTAAACCACCAAAAAAATTAGCTAATAAATCTTTAGCCGCAAAGCCAACGGCAATGCCGCCGATACCGCCAAATGCTAATACCCCAGATACGCTATACCCTAATGTTTGCAAGACAACCAATGACGAAGTAATAATGATAGCTAAACGAATCAACTTGCCTAACGCATGGACGGTGGTTTCATCAATAGGAGCTTCATCATCAGGATCAGGATCAGCAGCGAGTATATTGGCTTCTGCCTCGCGGATAAAACGAACTAAAAACCAGGCCAATAGAAAAATTATAAGGACATCTCTGAGCGGGCTTACCGCAGAAAAGATAGGAGCGTTAGAGACATCTTGTACAACTTGAGCGGCCCAAGTGAAACCCAGCACCCAAATAAGAAAAGCCAGCGGCTTCCCTGATGCGGCTATTAATGCGTCATCCCATAAATTATTGGTTTTGGACAACTGACGTTCGATGTTACTGAGCAATCGTTTCGCTAGGAAATTAAGCAATAAAGTAACAAAGACAATAATGAAAACTTGTATCATCCAACCGTAACTGCCAAGAAGATTTTGTGAGATCTCAATCATAGTATTCATAATCAGTGCTTTTCATATTATTTGATGTAACGACTCGATACTGACCTTAGCACGCTGTGGCGGTACAATATCGCAAATGTGTTATTTTACCCTCTTTAGCATCCAGAGGCTAGACAGCCGAATCTGTAACCTAATACAAGGATTTCATCAGCACCTATGTTAAAACAAGAACGGGCCAAGTACGCTCAAAAAGTGCTCAACAGACTGTATCGATCAACACCAATACCGCTTGATCATCAAGATCATTTTACTTTGTTAGTGGCCGTGCTGTTGTCCGCGCAATGCACCGATAGTAGAGTCAACCAAGTCACGCCAGCATTGTTTAAACTGGCCTCTAACCCCAAGGATATGGCTAAAAAAACAGCAGACCAACTCTACCCTATTATTAAACCTTGCGGATTGGCCCCCAAAAAATCGCGAGCCATCGTTGAGCTTTCAAAAATACTGGTCTCGCAACACCACGGACAGGTTCCTGAGAATATGGAACAGTTAGAAGCGTTACCGGGGGTTGGCCATAAAACCGCCAGCGTTGTGATGTCCCAAGGATTTGGCCAGCCAGCTTTTCCAGTTGATACCCATATTCATCGTCTTGCACAACGCTGGGGCTTGACCAAAGGGAAAAACGTGAAGCAAACCGAAATTGATTTAAAAAAACTGTTTCATAAAAACGATTGGAATAAATTGCATTTACAAATAATATTTTATGGCAGAGAGTTTTGCTCAGCGTACAACTGTGATGGAACAATTTGTGAGATATGCACGGGGTGTTACCCAAAAAGGAGAACACCATTTATCGCAAAAAAGCCTTAACACAATACTCAGCTGTCGACTTTATAAAAGTCGGCGGCGCTATTATGTTGGGGGGGCATATTTGAATCTGGCTCTTCACAGATGTCAGTGTCGCTTCCGCAGATATCGCACTTTTCACCCAAGCCCAACGCCTGGATGCCACCGCAAGAGCCTTTGATAGGTTTGTTTGAAAAAAGCACGCCAACAGCCATGCCCGCCACGACTAAAAGAAGAAAACATAAGGTTAGCAAAAACACTGTTAACATAACTGAACTGTCTCATTTATCAATGTATGGTTTATTCAAGGTCTATAAACGGTTTAAAAGCCTGCGAAGTCCACGTCCGAAACTCCGTGTAATCAACGGCACGTGTCTGCCCAGAATACTCAAGAGGCTCATTCTCTCGAAATACCATCATAACCGCAAGTCCCTTAGATTCTGCAAATCGCTTAGCATTGACTTCTCCAGAAGCCAATAATGCGGTAGCCCAAGCATCTGCCTGAGCGGTAGTTTCAGCAATGACACTGACTGAGGCCATATCATGACTGATAGGATAACCGCTTTTCGGATTGATTAAATGCGAATAACGTCGGCCTTGATGAATAAAAAAATTACGATAATCCCCTGATGTTGCAATTGCATGATGAGATAACGCAACCACTTCTTGAATAGAAGAAGATCCGTCTGGCTTTTCTATTGCCAGTCGCCAGGGCTGACCTCTGGCATTTTCACCCAGGACGCGAACTTCACCGCCAATATCAACCAGAAAATGACGCGATCCTATCTGCGTTAATAAATGAACGATTTGATCAACACCATAACCCTTCGCTATGCCCGATAGGTCTAATTCAACAGCTTTGGACTTACACAGTTTTCGGTCAGTAAAATCAACACTAAAACCACTGAATTGCGTGAGAGTAAGAAGCTCATCAATCTCAATTTGGGTAGGCAAATTGACACTCATATTTTTTGATGAAAATCCCCAACGATGAATAAGTGGATTTAATAAAGGATTAAAATAGCCATCAGAATCTTCGGCAATATCCAGCGCCATAGCCATAACGTCAGTAAAGTCAGATGAAATTGTTTGGCACGCAGGAGGGATTAGCTTATTAAAAAGTGAAATCTCTGAATTTGATTGATACGTGGACATACTCAATAGTAGCTGACTAAGCTGAAGATCTATTCGTTGCTGAAGCGTTTCTTGTTCAAAAGCAGCATAAGCTTCTGGAGAGGTAAAATGGTCAGCATCGTCAACCACCACCACACGATAGTAGGTGCCCATAGTTGAACCTGATAACTGCAACGTAGGGGACGCCGACGAAGGAATAAAATCACAAGCACAAGAAAGAATTAAGGCACCGAGTAAAAAGCACCTTATAAAAAAATGACCCGTAATAGCGAATAAGTGAATGAGTTGATTAACCACCAAAATCATCAAGCATGATGTTTTCAGGTTCTACTCCTAGCTCGAGCAACATTGACACGACAGCTGAATTCATCATGGGCGGACCACACATATAAAACTCGCAATCTTCTGGTGCCGGATGATCTTTAAGGTAATTATCCAATAAAACTTGATGGATGAAACCTGTTTTACCTTCCCAATGATCTTCAGGCTGCGGATCAGACAAGGCAAGATGCCACTCAAAATTATCATTTTCGTCTGATAACTTATTGTAATCATCCACATAAAAAGCCTCACGCATAGAGCGAGCACCGTACCAGAAAGAAATCTTACGAGAGGAATTGATTCTGCGCAACTGATCAAAAATATGTGACCGCATAGGAGCCATGCCAGCACCGCCGCCAATAAAGACCATCTCGGCATCCGATTCTTTAGCAAAAAACTCGCCAAAAGGACCGTATACTTTCACTTTATCGCCTGGGTTTAAGCCGAAAACCCACGATGACATTTGCCCTGGTGTTAACGCTAAATTATTGGGGGGAGGCGTTGCACAACGGATATTAAACTTCACCACGCCCTGCTCTTCTGGATAGTTAGCCATCGAATAAGCTCTAATCACCGTTTCATCGACGACGGACTCGACGTCAAAAAAACCGAAGCGATCCCAATCCCCTCGGTATTCATCTTCAATGGCAAAATCCGAATATTTTACTTTGTGTGGAGGGCATTCTAATTGAACATATCCACCAGCACGAAAATTTACTGCCTCACCCTCAGGAAGTTTGAGTGTAAGTTCTTTAATAAAGGTCGCTACATTAGGATTAGACTCTACCGTACACTCCCATTGCTTAACGCCAAAGACTTCTTCAGGAATTTGTATCTTCATGTCCTGCTTAACCGGCACTTGACACGAAAGTCGATAACCATTTAAGGCTTCACGTCGAGTAAAATGAGATATTTCAGTCGGTAGAATCGATCCACCGCCATCGAACACTTGGCATTTGCATTGAGCGCAGCTACCACCGCCACCGCAGGCAGAAGCTAGAAATAAATCATTACCAGCGAGTGTTTGAAGCAACTTATCACCGGCTGGAACTGAAATCGTTTTCTCACCATTGATTTCAATATTAACGTTACCAGTACTGACTAATTGCGCCCTAGCCATCAAAATGATGATCACCAATGCTAAAACGATTGCCGTAAACATGCCTACCCCGAGGCCAATATCACCCATTTATGCCACTACTCCAATAAAAAAATTCATAGATCGATGCCCCCAAAGGACATGAAGCCCAGCGACATCAACCCGACAGTAATAAACGTGATGCCAAGACCCTGAAGACCGTCAGGAACGTCGCTGTATTTTAATTTCTCTCTAATGCCTGCCAGAGCAACAATGGCAAGACCCCATCCTAAACCTGCGCCAGCCCCGAAAACAGCACTCTCAGCGAGGTTATAGTCTCTCTCAACCATGAATAAAGATGCGCCCATAATGGCGCAATTAACGGTAATCAGGGGCAAAAACACACCAAGAGCATTGTACAAAGCTGGGACGTATTTATCCAAAAACATCTCGAGAATTTGGACGCTGGCAGCGATGACACCAATATAGCTCAAGAAACCTAAAAAGCTTAGATCCACATCGGGTAGGCCCGCCCAAGTGAGTGCGCCATCAGCCAATAAATTATGATAAATTATGTTATTGAGCGGCGTGGTAATCGTAAGCACAACGATTACAGCCACACTTAAGCCAATGGCCGCCTCTATTTTTTTTGAAATCGCCAGAAACGTACACATGCCGAGAAAAAAACTAAGCGCCATATTTTCAATAAAAACAGCGCGAACAAACAAACTAAGATAATGCTCCATCAAGAGGCCTCACGAACCGAAGAATGCCGGCTTATTTTGAACTCAGGAATCTCCACTTGGTCTCTTTTACGGGAACGCAAAACCCAAATAAAAAAACCAATCAAAAAGAATGCGCTGGGAGGCAAGAGCATCATACCATTAGGAATATACCAACCACCTTCAGTTGCCAACGCCAAAACCTCAATGCCGAATAATTTACCGGCACCCAACAATTCTCGAAAGAAGCCTACAGCAAGCAACACAACACTATAACCTAAACCATTGCCAATGCCGTCAAGGAAACTTGGCAAAGGTGGATTTTTCATAGCAAAAGCTTCTGCCCTACCCATCACGATACAATTGGTGATGATAAGGCCCACGAAAACCGAAAGTTGTTTTGACACATCGTAGGCGACGGCCTTTAGAATTTGGTCGACGACAATAACTAACGAAGCAATAATGATCATTTGAACAATAATACGAATACTACTCGGTATAAAGTTTCTCACTAAAGAAACGAAAAAATTAGAGAATGCGGTGACAGCGGTTAACGCTACGCACATCACTAAAGTAGTCTGTAAATTGCTGGTTACCGCTAAAGCAGAACAAATACCAAGTATTTGCAACGCAATGGGGTTGTCGTCAAATATAGGTGTAATCAGATTCTTTTTAACGTCTGAACTCATAATCGATCTCAATGTTGCAAGCTACTTAAGCTTTTCCGGTTTTAAAATTAGAAATAAAGGACTGAAACCCGCTCTGACCTAACCAAAATTGCAATAAATTAGTGACGCCTGTACTGGTTAATGTCGCACCAGATAAACCGTCAACTTGATAGGCAGAGTCAACAGACCTCGGATCAACAACACCTTTGATCAACTGAATCGCCACTGCACCGTCTTTGTAAACCTGTTTGCCCGGCCAAAAGGCTTTCCATCGAGGATTATCCACTTCGCCGCCCAAGCCCGGCGTTTCTCCGTGCTCGTAAAAACCCAAACCAGCGATGGTATTCAAGTCACTTTCGAGCGCAACAAAGCCATACAGCGTTGACCAAAGTCCATAGCCATGGACAGGAAGGATTATTTTGTCAAACTCTCCTTGTTCTTCAACAATGTAGACTAAAGCTTGATTTTCACGCCGTGATATTTTCGCCTTATCTTCATCGCTAGAAAGAGCTTTTGATTGGTTAACATCTTTGGCCGACTTTCGCTGGTCAAAGCTCACCGTATCAGCTTCAGGACTGAAAGTGCCTGTCTCTAAATCAACCAATCGAGGCTTGATGACAGCAAACTGATCTTCAATTGCAATCCCTTCCTGATAGAGACCTGCTGCCAGTAAAATATTTTTCTTTCGATCTTGATCTTTATTGGCGTCCTGCATAGGGCGTAATAAAACAGCGGCTGCTGAAACGATTACAGAACAAATAAAACAAAGAAGCAATGCAACCGTCAATGTTTTCTGGATGGTATCTTGATTAGCCACGAACTAATCTCCTCTTAATATTTGCCTGCACGACAAAATGGTCGATCAATGGGGCAAATAAATTGGCAAATAATATAGCCAGCATTATACCCTCAGGAAAAGCAGGATTGACCACGCGAATGAGAACCGTCATCACACCAATTAATACACCGTACCAAAATCTACCGGTATGGGTCATGGCAGCAGAAACGGGGTCAGTCGTCATGAAGACCAGGCCGAACATAAACCCACCAACCACTAAATGCCAATAAAAAGGCAAAGCAAACATTGGGTTGCTATCACTGCCTAACACATTAAAGAGACTTGAGAGAGCAAACATGCCGACAAAAGTACCAAGCATGATCCGCCAAGAGGCGACCCCTGTGGCCAATAAAATAACCATGCCAATTCCAATAGCCACAACAGACGTTTCACCAATAGAGCCATGGACGTTACCCACAAAAGCATTCATCCAACCAATTTGTTGATTTAAAGCCTCCACACCATTTGAAGCCGCTATTGAAAGAGACGTTGCACCTGAATAACCATCAACTGCTGTCCATACTGAATCACCTGACATAAAGGCGGGGTAAGCAAAATACAAGAAAGCGCGTCCCGTTAATGCAGGATTTAAGAAATTCTTACCTGTACCACCAAAAACCTCTTTACCCACGACAACACCGAAACTGATGCCTAAGGCAACCATCCAAAGCGGTAAAGTCGGGGGGCATGTCAGAGAAAATAAAACAGAAGTGACAAAAAAGCCTTCATTAATTTCATGTCCACGCTTTGCCGCAAACAGTATTTCCCAAAACCCGCCAACAATAAACGTCGTTAGATAAATAGGTAAATAGTAAAAAGCACCATGGACAAAGCAGTCAATGATGCTGTTAGGATTAAAACCAACCAGCATTCCTATCATCGTCAGACGCCAGCCTTCAGCAGCTATTATATTACTGGCGGCTAAAATCTCGTTAGCCTGATGACCAACATTGTACATGCCATAAAACATGGCAGGAAAAGTAGCAATCCAAACCGTAATCATTATCCGTTTTAAATCTATGCCATCACGGACATGAGAGGCGCTTTTAGTGACTGAGGAGGGACGATAAAAAATTGTATCGACCGCCTCATAAAGCGCATAAAAACTTTCATATTTACCGCCCTTTATAAAGTGCGGCTCTATATCATCGAGCAATGATCTTAATGACACCCGATTACCCCTCTTTCTCTATTTGTTCTAAATTGTCTCTTAAAATAGTACCGTACTCATATTTACCAGGGCAAACATACGTACACAATGCAAGGTCTTCTTCATCTAATTCTAAGCAACCAAGCGCTTGTGCTGTCACAGAGTCGCCGACAATAAGCGCTCTTAATAATTGAGTCGGTAAAATATCAAGCGGCATAACTTTTTCATAACTGCCAATTGGAACCATGGCTCTGTCGCTGCCATTAGTTGTGGTTGTAAACGGAAACAAGCGACTGGCTTTGAAGGCAGATATGAATGTGCCTGTAATTGAGTGCTTGTTAAAACCCGCTCTTAAATAAGACATAAACTCACGATCCCGCCCTTCCTCAAGTGCCGATATTTGCAAATGATAGCGCCCAAGGTAGTTGTAGGGGCCTGCGGCCTTTCTTCCATTAAACACGGAACCTGAGATGATTCGAATCTCATCGCCACTCAAACGACCCGCCGTCAATTCATCAAGTGAGGCACCGAGGCGCGTGACAACCAAAGCAGGTTCGTTCACGAGAGGCCCGCCGAGCGCCACCGTTCGGGTCACATCAAGACGACCCGCGGTGAATAAATTACCAATGGCAATTACTTCTTGATAATTAATCGTCCAAGCGGTTTTGGACATCGAGACAGGCGCGAGGTGATGAATGTGTGTGCCTGCAATGCCCGCTGGATGCGGGCCAGAAAAAAGGGCTAACTCAGCTCCTGAGTTACCCACTGAAACCGAGGAACTCGCTTCGGCACAACAAAAAACGGTTTCCGCGCCAAGCCGAGTTAATACCGTTAAGCCTGCTTCAAATGCCTGACTATTTGCGGCAATGATGGGCGCGGGGTCTGCAGCTAAAGGATTGGTATCCATAGCTGTGACAAATATGGCATTAGGCACTGCCTTTATAGCAGGG
>DDED01000028.1:5100-9207 GCA_002336035.1 Cellvibrionales bacterium UBA1963 | reverse complement strand
GATTACTGGCGGGAGGATGCGGAGCGTTTATTGGGCCCGGAGCTTGCAAACAGCGTCCTTGAGGATGCCGCTTTTTTTTCAACGAAGGGCTTAGACGCATTGACTGAGAAGCAAAAACAGACTTTGGTGAACCACTATGCACAATTTAATTCGGTGTATGCGACTGAGTTAGTTGACTGGTTGAATGAGCAATATTTATTTGACCCTGCTTGCCTAACAGGCTAATTTTTACGCTATTAACAATTGATCGATTTGGAGAAAGTAACAATGTTTGAAGGTAAAACTCTTGCCCTAAGCAAAGATGAAAATGGCATTGCTGAAATGTGTTTCTCATCACAAGACAGTGTGAATAAACTCGATATGGCCACGCTTGGAGAAATTGAACAGGCAATCGATTTGCTTGAGGCCGATAAAAGTGTGCGTGGTTTGTTAATGAGCAGTGCAAAAAGCGCATTTATAGTTGGTGCTGATATTACCGAATTTACACAATTATTTAATGGGCCGCAGCAGGCACTTCATGATGGGGTGAGTGAAGTCCACTCTTTATTTAATCGCTTAGAAG
Organism: Cellvibrionales bacterium UBA1963; assembly: GCA_002336035.1. Classification (GTDB taxonomy): domain Bacteria; phylum Pseudomonadota; class Gammaproteobacteria; order Pseudomonadales; family UBA7434; genus UBA7434. The sequence continues at coordinate 8,645 of DDED01000028.1, read as the reverse complement.
ACTTGCCTTTTCCGAAAGTGGCAGCAATTAACGGTTTTGCTTTAGGCGGTGGTTTTGAGTTGGCTTTAACCGCTGAGTATCGTGTGTGTGCCGATGTGGCCGCGCTGGGTTTCCCGGAAGTCAAGTTGGGCATCATTCCGGGGTATGGGGGCACAGTCAGAGCGCCAAGAGTAATGGGTTGTGATAACGCTGTTGAGTGGATCTGTACCGGCAAGCACGCAAAGGCTGCCGAGGGATTAGCGCTCGGCGCCGTTGACGCAGTGGTGCCGCTTGAGGGGCTAAAAAAAGCAGCTTTATCTATGGTACATGCAGCCATTAATGGCGAGCTGGATTTTGAATCTCGCAGAGCTGAAAAGAAAGCGCCAGTTTTATTGAATGACATGGAGCGGTTAATGGCTTTTACCAGTGCTGCAGGCCTTGTATCAGCTCAGGCGGGACGTGATTATCCGGCCCCAATGTCCGCACTTAAAGCGATTGAGACGCATGCGACAATGGCTCGCGAAGAGGCCGGAAAAGTTGAAATAGACCATTTTGTTAAGCTTGCGTTTACCGATGTTGCGCGAAGTTTAGTCGGATTGTTTTTGAATGAGCAAGAGGTTTCTAAGAAGGCACGCACCTTGGCTGCCAGTGTTGAGCCCGTGTCAACGGCCGGTGTTTTGGGCGCTGGAATAATGGGCGGTGGAATTGCCTACCAGTCTGCATCGAAAGGTGTCCCTATCTTTATGAAAGATATCGCTCAGGCAGGTTTGGATGCGGGAATGCAAGAAGCGTCATCATTGTTTAGTAAGCGCGTTAATCGAGGCAGAATGAAGCCAGAAAAAATGGCAGCAGCACTAACGCAAATTAAGCCAAGCTTAGATTATGCTGGCATTGAGCATGCTGATGTGGTGGTCGAGGCGGTAGTAGAAAATCCTAAAATTAAAAAAGCAGTGTTGGCCGAATGTGAAGCTATTATGTCAGTTGATGCTGTACTTTGCTCTAACACTTCTACCATTCAAATTAGCGAGTTGGCTGAACCTCTGGCTAGGCCAGAGAATTTCTGTGGCATGCACTTTTTTAACCCCGTTCATAAGATGCCTTTGGTTGAAGTTATTCGTGGTAAAGACAGCAGTGATGCCGCGGTTGCGAAAGTAATGAGTTATGCGCTTTCGCTAGGGAAAACTCCGATTTTAGTGAATGATTGCGCAGGGTTTTTAGTGAACCGAGTGCTATTCCCTTACCTAGGCAGTGCGAACGCACTTATTAAAGAGGGTGTCGATTTTGTGCAAATTGATCGTGTTATGGAACGATGGGGTTGGCCGATGGGACCTGCGTATCTGCAGGATGTGGTTGGCTTAGACACCTGCGAACATGCCTCGCGTGTGATGGCAAATGCTTTTCCTGATCGCATGAAGCCGAGCTTTAAAAGTGCGGCTGAAGTGTTGTTTGGTGCTGACCGACTGGGGCAGAAAAATGCGCAGGGATTTTATCAATACGTTGCAGATAAAAAAGGTCGTATTCAAAAAACGCCGGATCAGACCGTTGCCGACTTGTTGGATGGCCATGTTGACGCACCAATAGAGATGGACGACGAGATGATCGTTGATCGTCTAATGATACCCATGGCATTAGAGATGATTCGTTGCTTAGACGAAGGTATTGTTGCCACGGCAGCAGAAGCAGACATGGCGCTAATAATGGGTGTTGGCTTCCCGATGTTCAGAGGCGGCATTTGTCGTTGGTTGGACAATATCGGGATCACTGAATTTTGCGCTAGGGCCGAAAGATTTGCCGATTTAGGCGCGCCATACACCTTACTTGACAGCCTAAAGACGATGGCTGCCGATAATAAAACGTTTTACTAGTAAAGAGCCTGTTGGCGCCTCAGGCGTTAAATACGATGTATCTAAATACAAAATGATAAGTCTGCGTTGTTAAAAAAACGCAGCATCCAGTGGAGAAAGACAATGAGTTTAGCCGATAATACCCCCGTGATTGTTGACTGCGCACGTACCCCAATGGGTCGTTCTAGAAACGGTATGTATCGCCATGTCCGATCGGATGATTTGGCGGCCGATTTAATTTCAGCGTTATTGAGTCGAAATGCAGCATTAGACCCTGCTGAAATCGATGATGTGGTGTGGGGTTGCGTTAATCAAACGAAAGAGCAGTCATTTAATTTGGCTCGAATGATGTCTTTAATGACGCAAATTCCGCACACGGTGCCAGGTCAAACGGTCAATCGCCTATGCGCCTCTTCAATGTCCGCACTTCATATTGCGGCTCAATCTATCTTGGCCGGTTATGGCGATGTGTTTGTTGTGGGCGGTTCTGAGCACATGGGTCACGTGCCAATGACAGAGGGCTTAGACCCTAATCCACGATTGAGTAAGCACATCGCGAAAGGGTCGGGCATGATGGGGTTAACTGCCGAGGCTTTAGCCATGATGCATGGCGTTAGCCGAGAGCAGCAAGATGCTTTTGCTGTTCGATCTCATCAACGCGCTCATGCTGCCGCGACTGCGGGGTATTTTGATGCCGAAATTATTCCTCGCTTAGGCCATGATGTGGATGGGGCTTTACGTTTAATGAGTGCGGATGAAACCATTCGCCCTGATACGTCCTTGGAGACCTTGGCAAAACTGAGGCCAGCGTTTATGCCTAAAGGCGGAACCGTAACAGCAGGGACCTCGTCTCAAATTACTGATGGTGCTGCGGCAATGTTAATCATGAGTGCGGCCAAAGCAACATCTTTAGGCTTGTCGCCAAAAGCCAGTGTCACTTCGATGGCGGTATCAGGTGTGGATCCTTCCATCATGGGTTATGGTCCTGTGCCATCTTCTCAGAAGGCCATGAAAAGACTCGGCATGTCGATCAGTGACATTCAAAGCGTTGAGCTAAACGAGGCCTTTGCGGCTCAGTCTATTCCGGTTTTAAATGACCTAGGACTAATGGACGACGTGGATCAAAAAGTCAATCTTTGTGGCGGTGCCATTGCGCTCGGCCACCCGTTAGGTTGTTCTGGCGCCAGAATTATGACGACACTTATCAATACCATGGAGCGAGAGGATACTGAAGTCGGTTTGGCGACCATGTGTGTCGGTTTAGGCCAAGGGGTGAGTACGATTCTACAGCGGCTCTAAGCCGCTTTTGGGTTGCTTGAGCTTCGTTCAGTTAGTTTAATTTTTGATCTTTTTTGGGGCGTTATAGCAGGATTAGTAGCCAGGCTTAAAAGTATAATCTATTGATTTTATTGATAATTAACGATTTTATGGGTTCACCTTATCTGTTCATTCCCCGAGAGATTAATCACCTTTGCATGTTCTTTTGGAGCATTAATGGTCAGCGTGAATACTGTCATTATTTAACTTCCTCTTGATTGCGGCTAACAAGTATTGATCATTGGGGTGCAAATGTGGCAGAATCCGCCCCCTTTCTGGTGTCGCGTATTAGTTTAAGCGAGAGTCACTGACGTGATACAAACTTGTGCTACACAAATGACCAGAAATTGAAATTTGCGGACGTGGCGAAATTGGTATACGCGCTGGATTTAGGTTCCAGTGGGG
>DDED01000028.1:0-4759 GCA_002336035.1 Cellvibrionales bacterium UBA1963 | reverse complement strand
TGAGAGTTCGAGTCTCTCCGTCCGCACCACATTTTTGTTTTCAAGCGATAGAGTGCCTATTAACAGTGGTGGACTTAATACTGCTTTTAAACTGATTGATTCTTATGCCCCAATGATGCACCACACTAACGGGCTAAGATTTACTAACTTTAGAGGATAATTTCATGCAGGTTTCCGTTGAATCGACTGATGGGCTTGAACGCAAGCTAAGCATCGCTGTGCCAGCCCAGCAAATCGATACTGAAGTGACAAAACGCATTGCAGATGCCGTCAAGAAAGTGCGTATAGACGGCTTTCGACCAGGGAAGGTGCCTCGTAAAGTTGTTAAACAGCGTTTCGGCGACTCTATACGGGCCGAAGTGCTGGGTGAAGTCGCGAATCAGATGTTTCAGCAAGCGGTACAACAAGAAGAGTTGAATCCTGTTGGCCAGCCATCGATAGAACCTAAGGTTAATGAAGAAGGCCAGGACTTTGAGTTTATTGCCACGTTTGAGATTTATCCTGTAGTTGAACTCACCGATGCAAAGACGTTTGAGCTTGAGCTTTTAACTGCATCAGTTGCCGACGATGACGTGGTAGAAATGATCGCTAAGCTTCGTGATCAACAAGCAACATGGAACGAGGTTGAGCGGGCGGCAGTGGTCAATGATAAACTCAATATAGATTATGCAGGAACCAAAGATGGTGAGGCGTTTGAAGGCGGTACCGCTGAAGGAAGTGACTTAGAGCTGGGTTCCAAGCGAATGATTGAAGGCTTTGAATCAGGCTTAGAAGGCGCTAGTGCGGGCGATTCAATTACGTTACATTTAACTTTTCCAGACGAGTATCATGCTGAAGAGTTAAAAGGCGCTGCCGTGGTATTTGACGTGAAAGTTAATAGCGTCAGTGAAAAAGTGCTTGCTGAGCTAGACGCAGAATTTTTTGCCAAGTTTGATGTCGAAGGTGACATTGACGATTTCAACGAAAATGTTAAAGAAAATATGATGCGTCAGCTTGATGCGTCTTTGGAATCTCATCGCAAACAGTTGGTGATGGACACATTATTCGATCAGAATACGTTTGATCTTCCATTGGCAATGATAGATTCTGAGATAGCGAATCTGCAGCAACAGTCATTGGCTCAATTTGGCGCAGCCGCAGAAAATTTTGATCTGTCTATGTTGCCGAGAGAGTTGTTTGAAGAGCAGGCAAAGAAGCGAGTTGCTCTGGGTGTTATTTTGAATCAGGCTATCGTTGATTTTGAGATAAAACCCGATCGCGATGCATTAATGGCCTTTCTCGACGACCTCGTAAAATCCTATGACGACCCAGAAGATGTGAAGCAGCATTATTTATCTGATCAATCTCGTCTTCAGCAGGTTGAGATGATGTTGATTGAAAAACGTGTGGTTGATGCGGTACTTGATGCAGCCACAGTGACGGAAAAAGCCAGTAGTTATCAAGACGTGATGGACGCTGCACAGGCTAATCAGGGCTAGTTAGCTTTTCATGGTATAAATGTTTAGCATTCATTTTATTAAGCGACTACACTAAGTGATTAGATGTGGTCGCTTTTTGTTTTAGTCATGGTTAAATCTAAAATGGCCACCAGCTGGCCCAAAAATTCTTTCTGATAGCGTTTAGGAGTATTAAAATTGACCGATTCAATCAACACTCAACCGATTACAGAGAACCTAGGCCTGGTGCCTATGGTGGTCGAGCAAACTGCTCGAGGCGAACGATCATTTGATATTTACTCTCGATTATTAAAAGAACGAGTTATTTTTGTGGTTGGCCCGGTCGAAGATAATATGGCTAACTTAATTGTTGCTCAGTTACTTTTTTTAGAATCAGAAAATCCCGATAAGGACATCAGCCTTTACATTAACTCTCCGGGTGGTTCTGTCACAGCGGGTTTGGCCATTTACGATACCATGCAATTTATTAAGCCTGATATCAGCACCATTTGTATTGGTCAGGCGGCGAGCATGGGAGCATTCTTGTTATCGGGTGGCGCTAAGGGTAAGCGTTTTTGTCTGCCCAACTCACGGGTGATGATTCACCAGCCTAGTGGTGGCGCTCAAGGCCAAGCTACAGACATCGATATACAAGCCAAAGAAATTCTTATTATTCGAGAACGGTTAAACCGTCTTTTGGCTGATCACACCGATCAACCGATAGAGACCATTGAAAACGATACTGAGCGCGATAATTTTATGTCAGCCATAACGGCGAAAGAGTATGGTTTGGTTGATGAGGTTCTTGATGCTCGGCAAATGAACAAAAAGTAACCGGCTCAGTGGCAGATCTGCCTTGCATTAAGAGGCGTATATTACATTGAATCAATGAGTTTTCTCTGTGTGTAAATTGAGCTTCACAATGGGGTCGCTTTTTTGTATAAAGTTACTTTGATTGTCAGCAAATTGTACATTGTTGCATTTTTTGGTGATCACAGCAGCACAGGATGATGGATCAAGCTACATATGTAGCACGTTAAGAGGATGAGGTTTAAATGTCTGATAACAACAAAGATGGCGATAGCGGTAAACTATTGTATTGCTCATTTTGTGGCAAAAGCCAGCATGAGGTTAGGAAATTAATTGCTGGGCCCTCTGTCTTCATTTGTGATGAATGTGTTGATCTGTGTAACGACATTATACGAGAGGAAGTCCGTGAGAGCAGCGGTGACGGTGATTCTGAAAAACTACCAACGCCTGTAGAGATTGATAATATCCTTGATGAATATGTCATTGGCCAGCAGCGAGCCAAAAAGGTGTTAGCCGTTGCTGTCTATAACCATTACAAGCGACTCAAGCATCAATCAGTCGATAAAGATGCCATCGAGTTAGGTAAAAGTAATATTTTATTAGTGGGTCCTACCGGAAGTGGTAAAACCTTGCTCGCAGAAACACTCGCTAGATTATTAGACGTGCCATTCACCATTGCCGATGCAACGACTTTGACTGAGGCTGGCTATGTCGGTGAAGACGTCGAAAATATTATCCAAAAGCTATTGCAGAAATGCGAATACGATGTTGAAAAGGCCCAGATGGGCATTGTTTATATTGATGAAATAGACAAAATTTCCCGTAAGTCAGACAACCCGTCCATTACCCGTGATGTGTCGGGTGAGGGCGTGCAGCAGGCCTTATTGAAGTTAATTGAAGGGACGGTTGCGTCCGTCCCCCCTCAAGGTGGCCGCAAGCATCCTCAACAAGAGTTCCTCCAAGTTGACACATCCAATATCCTTTTCATCTGTGGGGGTGCCTTTGCAGGCTTGGATAAAGTGATTCGCGATCGATCTGAAAAAAGTGGTATCGGATTTCAGGCTGAGGTCAAAAGTAAAGATGGCAGTAAAAATTTCGGAGAAACGCTCAAGGATTTAGAACCGGAAGATTTGGTTCGTTACGGCCTCATACCTGAATTTGTGGGTCGATTGCCGGTTATTGCAACGCTTGAAGAGCTTGATCAATCTGCGTTGGTTCGTATTCTAACTGAACCCAAAAATTCTTTGACGCGCCAATATGGCAAGTTATTCGAAATGGAGGGCGTGGAGATCGATTTCCGAGAAGACGCTCTTAAAGCGATAGCTAACCGTGCCATGGATCGTAAAACCGGTGCTCGAGGCCTTCGATCAATTCTAGAGTCTGTTCTTCTTGACACTATGTATTCTATTCCCTCGCAAGCGGGTGTTGCGAAAGTCGTTATCGATGGATCGGTGATTACTGGCGATTCAGAGCCCTTGGTGGTTTATCAGGATACTCCTAAAGTCGCATCTGACGACTCTTAACGAGCTCAGCATTATTTAATTAAACTAATCGGTTAAATAGGGTTGTAAATCAAAATTTTGCCGCCATGTCTGTAGTATCTGGCAAGTTGTCTTTTTTTCTGGCCGTCTACCGACTGAGTCATTCGATGTTTGATCTCAGCTAGGTGCAGGCTGCCTCGATGGCCGTATATTTACTATCGGGTGGCTTTGCTAAGTAGTGATATTTATTCAGTGTTTTCGCCTTATCAGGAGGTTCAAATGAGTTTAAAGTTACCCCTTCTCCCTTTGCGTGACGTCGTGGTTTACCCACAAATGGTTGTGCCCCTGTTCGTGGGCCGAGAGAAGTCCATTAAAGCACTCGACGCGGCTATGGCCGATGACAAGCAAATTCTCCTTGTGGCTCAAACACAGGCGGATGTTGATGACCCCAGTAGTGAGAGTCTTTACCCAGTGGGTACCGTGTCTTCTATTTTACAAATGTTGCGTCTGCCGGATGGAACGGTCAAAGTGTTAGTGGAAGGTGGGCAGCGGGCCAATGTGCTCTCTATTGACTCTTTTCGTGATGAGGAAGGTGAAGAAGTTTATCTTGACGCCGATGTAGAGTTGATCGATGAGCCAGAAAGTGATCCGGATAATGCAGACGATGCAGAGCTGATTGCTGTATTGAATAATCAATTTGAGCAATACGTTAAGCTCAGTAAAAAAGTTCCTGCCGAAGTACTTTCTTCGTTGTCAGGTATTGAGTCGGCCAACCGTTTTATTGATACCATAGCGACCCACTTAGCACTTGAAGTCAGTCAAAAACAAGAGGTATTAGCCGCGCCAGATCAAGCAGCTAGAACCGATTTGCTTTTGGGCTTCATGGATGCAGAAATAGACCTTCATCGGGTTGAAAAGAAAATTCGTGGTCGTGTTAAGCAACAGATGGAGAAATCTCAACGTGAATATTATTTGAATGAGCAGATGAAAGCCATTCAAAAAGAGCTCGGCGATATGGAAGACGTGCCGAAT
>DDED01000203.1:7590-11158 GCA_002336035.1 Cellvibrionales bacterium UBA1963 | reverse complement strand
CAGTCGTGAACTGCTTAATGGTCAAAAAGTTGAAATTATTAAGGGTCCAGAAGCGGTGCCTAATCGAGATTGGTTAAGAGCGAGCTTGGGTTATCTCAACTCCAGTCGTGCGCGTTCAAAGGTTCGAGCTTGGTTCAAAAAACAGGCCGCTGAACAAAATTTACAAGCGGGTCGATCATTACTTGAGCGTGAAGTTAAACGCTTGGCAATGACTAGTTTGGACTTTAAGCGATTAGCTGAAAAACTCAACTTCAAGGCTGTAGATGACCTTCATGTCGCGCTCGGCGCTGGAGATATTTCAACATCGCAAATTATGCGCTTGGCCGAAAAATGGTTTGGTGACCCAGTTCAATCACCACTTGAACTGCAAGTGAATCATACAGATAAGCCTGTGGGAGCACCTGTCGATGCTGTTCAGGTGTTAGGCGTTGGTAATTTACTGACACAAATAGCTCAATGTTGTAAGCCAGTACCCGGTGATGATATTGCTGGATACGTCACAGTTAGTCGCGGAGTAACGGTACATAGAAAAGACTGCCAACATTTTTTACAGGTTGACAGTCAGCAGCAAGAAAGATTGATTGAGGTCAGTTGGGGCGAGCAAAAAGCTGGAATTTATACGGTTGATATTTCAGTCGAGGCTTACGATAGAACTGGATTGCTAGGTGATATTTCTGGATTACTATCAGCCATGCGTGTCAATGTTAGAAAAGTGAGTACCTTTACTGACTTACAGAGGAATATTGCTGATCTTCGTTTGACCATCGAAATTCATAACATCGAAGAGTTAGTCAGAATTTTAGCGCGATTAAATAATATGCCCAATATTATCAATACAAGTCGAGTTAACTGATGGCTAAGTATACGATGGATGACTTGATGCATTTGATGTCGCGCCTAAGAGATCCTGATAAAGGTTGCCCTTGGGACTTAAAACAAACAACGAAGACGCTTATTCAGCATTCGGTAGAAGAAGTGTATGAGTTAGTTGATGCCATTGAGTCTGACAATACTAAGGATATTCAATCTGAATTGGGTGATGTATTGTTTCAAGTGGTTTTTTTGGCACGTTTAGCAGAAGAAAATCAGCAATTTGATTTCGCCATGGTTGTCGACCAACTTTGTGAAAAGTTAATTCGGCGCCACCCTCATGTTTTTATAGAAGGTCAACTTTATAATAGCAATCAACAAGAAAGTTTGGGAACGTCTATTAGTGAGCGGCAAGTGTCAGAAAGTTGGGAGGACATTAAAGCTGCCGAGCGAGTAATAGAGGGTCGCGAGGGCATATTTGATGATGTGCCGTTAGCGTTACCCGCGCTATTGAGGGCAGTTAAGTTACAAAAGAGAGCGGCTACAGTAGGATTGGATTTTATCCAAGCGAGATCTGCGCTAGACAAATTAAAAGAAGAAGTGACCGAATTAGAGCAGGCGATGGATAATTATCAACAACAACCCGACATAAGTGATAGCGCTCAGTCTCATGATTACAAGGCTGTTATCGACGAGTTGGGTGATGTGCTTTTCAGCTCAGTTAATGTGGCAAGGAAGTTAGCCATTAATCCAGAATCATCGTTGAGAGCGGCTAATAGAAAGTTTTCGGAACGTGTTTTGGCTGTTTTAGCAAAATTGTCGGCCGAGAATAGCATGAATGGTAAGAATGACGATCAAATGACACCGGATCCTGCTTTATTGGCGCAGTTATGGCAAGCAGTCAAGCGTGAGAGTTAAGCCTAAAGGTTGTTTATTGGGTGATTTATGGCTCACTTCATCGGCGTAAGTCATTGTGTTCACTTAGCAGCGCTGATAAGCGACGGAGCAGTTTTAATCTAAGCTTGTACTAATGCTATTGTCTGTGTATCTTTGCCGCTGATAACCAACAAGGTCAATCATGGCGGTTTATGAGTGTTGTTCATCGTTTATGTTGTTCGTGTTAAAATCTCCAACGAGAATAAAGTGACTTTGCAATCATGATCGTAACGTATTAATAAAATTTCTGGCATGTTTGTAATTGTATAATCATAGAGGCGTTTTTTATGCGAATTATATTATTAGGACCTCCCGGTGCGGGTAAAGGTACACAAGCTCAGTTCATTATGGATGCCTTTAATATTCCGCAGATATCTACCGGTGATATGCTCCGAGCGGCGATTAAAGCGGAGTCCGAGTTAGGTCTTAAGGTGAAAGAAGTCATGACGTCAGGCGCATTGGTGTCTGATGATATTATTATCGCTCTTGTCAAACAGCGTATTAGTCAAGCTGATTGCCAAGATGGTTTCTTATTTGATGGTTTTCCGCGAACGATACCTCAGGCTCAAGCAATGTTAGATGCCGATGTGCATGTTGATACTGTTTTAGAGATATGTGTTGATGATGTTGCCATTGTTGAGCGTTTAGGTGGAAGACGGGTTCATCCAGATTCGGGTCGTGTTTACCATGTTGAATATAACCCACCAAAAGTTGCAGGAAAAGATGACGTTACTGGTGAAGAGCTCATTCAACGTGAAGACGATTTTGAGGCAACCATACGCAATCGTTTATCGGTTTATCATGATCAAACAGAAGTGTTGGTTGATTTTTATCAAAAGTTGAAAAATAAAGATGAAAATATCCCTTCACCGAATTATTTTAGTGTCAGTGGTGTTGGAAGTGTTGATGCAATAAGCGAAAACATCCTCTCTCTCTTAAAAAAATAATCAATTATGAAAAAAAAGGTCTTAAAACTTTCTTTTTTATCACTTAGTAAACGAAAAAATCGATAATTTTGTACTGATCCCTCTCTTTTTTTTCAAATCAGGTTTATTCATCGTTCTTTTCACAAGAATTGATACGTTTTTTTAGTGCTTTATAGCCGGCAAAAGTTTTATTTTAATTAGATCTTTAATTAAGATCACGTGACCCATATAAAAAAATAAAATAAGCTTTTGTCATTTTTTGTGCTCTTTTTTTTATAAAGTCTATTTTTTTATCTATACTCATCAAGAGAAATTATTAAAATATTTTTTTTTGGCGATAATTTTTTTATGTGTGTGAATACGATTTTTTAAAAAAAATTGATGATCATTTATAACGAAATGGCCTATTTTCTTCAAAAAAAGCAATAATGATTTACTTTTTCACAAAAATAACCTTGCAAGTGCGTGTATTTAGTTTATTTTTTAATTAGTATTCATAAGTCAATTATTACTTTTGACTTTGTTTATTAGCAGGTCTGAATTTGATGTTATATTTCCAACGTACTATTTGGTTTTATTGCTTCAACGTCGATCTTCTTAAATGATCATCATTATTAAAGTACCTAGGTAACAAAACTTAAAAAGGTGAGGAGACTCCACATGGCAAAGGTAAAAAAGAAAGCCGCTGCAAAGCGTAAACCAGCAAAAAAAGTTGCTACTAAGAAAAAAGTAGTTGCTAAGAAAAAAGTTGCAGCTAAAAAGAAAGTTGCAGTTAAAAAGAAAAAAGTAGTCGCTAAAAAGAAAGTCGTGGCTAAAAAGAAAGTAGCTGCCAAGAAAAAAGTTGTTAAGAAGAAAGTAGTTAAGAAAAAAGCAGCTAAAAAAGTAGCTAAAAAAGT
>DDED01000203.1:5598-7268 GCA_002336035.1 Cellvibrionales bacterium UBA1963 | reverse complement strand
AAAAGTAGCTAAAAAAGTAGCTAAGAAAAAAGTCGCGAAAAAGAAGGTTGTTAAGAAAAAAGCAGCTAAAAAGCCAGCGGCTAAGAAAAAAGTAGCTAAAAAACCAGCGACTAAGAAAAAAGCGGCTAAAAAACCAGCTAAAAAGAAAGTGGTAAAGAAAAAAGCGGCTAAAAAACCAGCAGCTAAGAAGAAAGCCGTTAAACGCAAAGCGAAATAGGCTTAGTTTTCTAACCTATTGAAAAAGCCCCTCTTTTGAGGGGTTTTTTTTGCTAGCGGTTCGTGGTTTCGATAAAACTGAGCTCTTGAGGAGTGTTAATGCTCGCCAATTGCTCAACAGGGCCTGAAAATCTAACGCCTAAACTGCCCATTTGTGTCAACCAATGCTTAATAGAATCCTTTTTTCCACCGGGAGTTGTATTTTGACCCTTTGCTTGGATGCTTGAGCATTCACTCAGCGCTGCTTTTGCATGTTTTCCTTCAGCTATTATTGCCAATTGGTGGTGTCCTTGATCATCAATAATATGGCAGGCCTGCCGTTCATATTTGACCATTGCTTGAGTCAATACTGAGACTATGTCTTTTGGTATTAAGGGCATGTCGCATGAACAAATAAACCAATAAAGCGGTTGAAGACCTTTCATATGCTGTTCTATACCCGCCAATGGCCCATTCAACTTGCTGCTCGCACTATCGGCTAAACATGTCCCCCATGTTTGATTAGCACCCAATAGTGAGCGATATTGATCGCAAATCGTTGAGTACTGGTCAATATTGGTATTGCAACTCACGGCGAGGTGACCCACTTGTGGCCCAATACGTTCAATGACATGAGCCACCATCGGCTTGTGTTTAAAGGCGACCAGTCCTTTATTGCGAAAATTAAACCGACGACTTTGTCCTCCTGCGAGTATTAGGCCACCAATGTCTGTGTGATTGATTAACTTCATATGAGTGCTCATGCTCAATATTATGATGATAGAACGCAGCTGGATGCAGTGATTTAAATTGTATCGAACCCCTGTGTTGGTGATAATAACAGAGTATAATCGTCTTCTTTCTAGAATCGGTGTAATTTAAGATCTATGTAGAAAGCAACCAGGTCATTGCATGGCGGTTTTATTTGTTATCGATGGAAATGCACATTTAAATGATTAACTTGTTTTGAATATTTTGGCACTTGATACTAGTTCTCGTCATTGCAGCGTCTGTTTAAAGCGAGATTCGCTTGTGTTTGCGCGACAAGATAATGCCTCAATTTCACATTCTCGTCATTTACTTGGCTTAATTCAGCAAACACTTGATGAGGCTGAGCTTCGTTTAGAGCAGCTTGATGCAATTGCGGTTGTTCGTGGCCCAGGGTCGTTTACTGGTTTGAGAATAGGCATTGCTGTGGCTCAGGGTTTAGCCTTTGGACACCAGATACCTGTTATTCCAGTCTCTTCACTGGCCGCCGTGGCAATGAACGCTAAACTGAAATTTAACAAGAATGCACTTTCTGTCGATGCCGTGTTAGCGACTCTGGATGCTAGAATGAGTGAGCTTTATTGTGGCTGGTATGATTTACGTGGTTCATTGCCTCAGTTAATAGGCCGAGAACGGGTGTTGAAGCCTTCTGAGCTGAGCCAAGTGGGTAGATTGCACCTTGAGGCGGGGGCATTATCTTTGATCAG
>DDED01000203.1:0-5286 GCA_002336035.1 Cellvibrionales bacterium UBA1963 | reverse complement strand
CCTTGAGGCGGGGTCATTATCTTTGATCAGTTTGCCGGCCGATCCAATCAGCGACTCGTTAGCCAATGAGGTCGCCCCTGCATTGCTCATGGTCGGTGAGGGCTTATCTTATCAGGATCAAATTACACCACCGTTTTCACACTGGATCTCATTAGGTGAAGACTTAACTGCCATAGGTCCTGATGCTTGTGCCGTTGTGCCTCTTGCAGAGCAAGCGTTTTTATCAAAGCAAGGCATTGTTCAGGCCGAACAACTGATTCCGAGTTACTTACGCGATAATGTTACTTCATAAGTGCTAATATGCCATTCTTAGTTTAACCATTAGCTCTTAATCGAATAGCCACGTTTTTTAATCTTCGGTAGCCAGTAATATGGACATCATTCAAGTAGTCATTCTGGCGCTTATTCAAGGCCTCACTGAGTTTTTACCTATTTCAAGTTCGGCGCATCTGATCTTGCCGTCTCAGTTATTCGGTTGGCAAGATCAAGGTCTGGCATTTGATGTGGCGGTTCACATTGGTTCGTTGATGGCGGTCATGTTTTATTTTCGACACGATATACAGGGCTTAGCGGTGGCTTGGTTTGCAGATTGTCAGCATTCTCGTTCGTTGCCGATGACAGACGATGCTTTTCAGGCCTGGATGATTATATTGGCCACCCTGCCTGCAGTATTGATTGGCTGGTTAGCCAAAGATTATATAGCGCTTCATTTGCGCGCTAACGAAGTTATTGCCGTGAGTACAGTATTGTTTGGTTTGTTAATGGCTTGGGCTGAGCTTTCAAGTCGAAAAAGAAAGGATTGGGCACGATTGAGTTGGCGCATTGCACTATGTATCGGTTTAGCTCAGGCCGTGTCTTTAATCCCAGGCACATCACGCTCTGGCATTACCATTACCGCTGCTTTATTCCTGGGTTTATCAAAAACAGATGCCGCTCATTTCTCTTTTTTATTGTCAATTCCCATTATTTTGGCGGCAGGCACTCTTTCTGCTGTTGAGTTGAGTCAGCAAACGGTAACATTTTCTTGGTTTCATTTGTTAATCGCTTTAACCGTCTCGGCGGTAAGCGCTTATTTGTGCATAGGAATATTTCTGCGGTTAATAGAGCGGGTCGGTTTAATGCCCTTTGTTTGGTATCGATTGGGCTTAGGCCTGCTTTTATTAATGCTGATACAATAAGACAATGCGTAAAAAACGGGCTTTCGCATTAATGTTCATCGTTTTATACTAATGCATTTACCATCACATATTATTGCAGCAGTAATCAATTGGAAAATTTATTGTGTTGACTGTTTTATCTAACCTTTATCTGCCAAGAGCCTCTGCTGAGCCCGTTGCGATTAAACGTGCGGTTAAGCCAAGCAGTGATAATGGGGCGACGCAACCTGCGGTAAGGGGACCATTGATTGACCCCTCAGGTATAAAACAGCCGGGTCATCAATTACAGAATAGCGCTGAAAATCAGCAAGTTTTGTTCAGGCAACTGGCGACATTGGATCACCTGCCACACAATCAGAAAACGGCCATAGAATCTTATATCAGTTTACAGCAAAGTACAGCAGAACTCAGTTCAGCGAGCAATATTGTGGGTGTTGACATACTTGTCTAGTTTTTTAATGCTAGCGTGTAACTTACATGATGAAGCTGATCAATTGGCCAGTTAGAAAATGATGGGTCGAGAAGATCGGCTCATTTACACTAAAGAGAATAATAAATCTATGAGTAAACAACCCCAGAGTGATAGCGCTGCTGAACACGCGTCAAGAGTGCAATTTAATCTTCAAATGTGTGATTTTATTGATCGTTCTCCCACACCGTTTCACGCGGTTAAAAATATGGCGGAGTTACTCGATCAAGCTAAATTCATTGCCTTGCAAGAGCGTGACTCATGGACGTTAGATGCAGGTGGTAAATACTATGTCATACGAAATCAGTCATCGATTATCGCGTGGACACAAGGCCAAGCTCGTGTGACCGAGCAAGGTTTTCATATGCTGGGGGCGCATACGGATAGCCCCTGTTTAAAAGTCAAACCTAATGCTGATATTCATCAAAGCAACAGTTGGCGTTTAGGCGTTGAAGTTTACGGTGGTGCGTTATTAAATCCTTGGTTTGATCGTGATCTGTCTCTTGCGGGGCGAATTCATTATCAAACTGAGCAAGGCGAACTGAATTTTTCATTAATCGATTTTAAGTGCCCAATTGCAACTATTCCAAGCTTAGCTATTCATTTAGATCGCGATGCCAATCAAAAACGATCAATCAATGCACAAGTCCATTTACCGGTTTTGCTCGCTTGTGGTGATGATAATGAAAATAATAGCTTGCATCGATTGTTGCTCACACAGTTACACGATGCAGGCATTGACGCCAGCAAGATACTCGATCATGAATTGTTCTTTTATGATACTCAGCCATCTAACACCCTAGGCATTCATGGTGATTTTATTGCTGCGTCAAGGCTTGATAATTTATTGTCTTGTTATGTTAATTTAATGGCTATTATTGCCGCTAGTGAAGAGGTCGAGCAACAGTGGTCGTTACTCATTTGCAGTGACCATGAAGAAGTGGGAAGTAATTCTGCGGCGGGTGCGGCCGGGCCTTTTTTGCAACAAACATTACAGCGAATGCTGCCTGACACCGAAGATTTTGCTCGTGCCATGAGTCGCTCTACTTTGGTCTCAACGGATAACGCACATGCACTTCATCCCAGCCATACTGATAAAATGGACCCGTTGCACAGTCCATTAATTAATGCCGGCCCAGTGATTAAGATTAATGCTAATCAACGGTATGCGTCTAACAGTGAGACGCAAGCAATATTCAGAACATTGTGTGATCGTTGCAATATTCCAGTACAAAACTTTGTGACTCGAAGTGATATGGGTTGTGGCAGTACCATAGGACCAATAACAGCGACTGAAATTGGCGTCAAAACTTTGGATGTTGGCATTCCAACTTATGGCATGCATTCTATTCGTGAATTGACGGGCAGTCATGACCCCATACGTATGAAAAAAGTGCTTACTTATTTTCTTTGTCGACATTAGTCAGTGCTTTAGCCTTGCACGTTATCATTAATTTGTCGTGAAAATATTACTGCTTTCAGCCTATGATGCGCAGAGTCATCGCTATTGGCGAGAATCATTGATTGCTGAATTTGATCAGTATCAATGGACAGTGTTAACTTTAGCACCACGATTTTTTAGCTATCGTGTACGGGCTAATCCAATGACATGGTTTGCTGAGCAACGGTCGATATTAGCAGCAGATTATGATCTTATTATTGCCACCTCGATGGTTGATATGGCAACGCTAAAAGGCTTGATTCCTTCGTTGGCCGCCACACCCCTGTGGTTGTACTGTCATGAAAATCAATTTTCTTACCCGCTGAGTAATAAGCTCGATCAGCATCTCCTAAATAATCTTGATGCAAAGATGGTTTTTCTTTATAACTGCCTTGCAGCTAAGCAAATAAGTTTTAATTCTGAATTCAATCGCAGTACGGCTATTCATGGTTTGGAAACTTTATTGAAAAAATTTCCTGAAAAAATACCCGTCACCTTGATCGATGAGATTTCAGCTAAGGCACATGTCTTGGCTGTACCATTACAACCTTTAACTGACTCAGATCAGCTAAAGATAACAGCGCGAACAGTTAACAAAAACACACCTTTGAAGATACTCTGGAATCATCGGTGGGAATACGACAAAGGCCCAGAGTTATTGTTAGCAATTGTTGAACGATTGGCTGATGACAATTTGGTTGTTGAGCTTAATATTGTAGGCCAGCAGTTCAGAAAGAAGCCAGAGGCCTTTTCAGCAATAAAAAAAGCCATAGAGCAGTCAGATATAATTGAGCTTGGCCGTTGGGGTTTTGTTGAATCATTAACTGATTATCGAAAATTATTAATTGATTGCGATATCGTTCTTTCAACGGCGCTGCATGATTTTCAAGGTCTGGCAGTATTAGAGGCGGTGCAGGCCGGCTGTATCCCATTATTGCCAGATCATCTGGTGTATCCAGAAATTTTCCCCTCGACGTATCTTTACCGTGTTAGTGATGATCGAGAGCAGGTCGCTACAAACGTGCTAGAGCGTCTGCGTGCATGGCAACAAGATCAATGGCCGTCACCTGCAGTCATTTCTGATTTTGAGTGGAAGCATTTATATCAGCAGTATTTAGCGTGCATTAAAGCACAGTAATAACCCACTTTATCGCATTTAGGCTGCGTTTTTTTGAGTGATATAAAAAAATTAGTTATAATGTACTGGTTGCAAATACATTTATTTAGGTTAAATTCATTATTATGTCAGTTAAGAGTCATTCATTTATGTTGTTTTTCCAAGCCTCTCCGTTGTTTTTACTCCTTTCTATTTTACTCAGTTTGTCCGCGTGTCAATCGGATGAAAATCAGGGGCTCTCCCGTTATGAATTAGGGGATCAAGTCATTGATAAAAAAGTTGAGTCTTTACTTAACCAGATGACAGTGGCAGAAAAAATCGGTCAGTTAAATCAATATAATGGCAGCTGGGATGTGACTGGCCCAGTGTCTGATAGCGACAACTACAATGCCCAGCGTTTACATCACCTTCGTAACGGCGGCGTGGGCTCGATGTTAAATGTTTTGTCCGTTGAGGCGACGCGTGAGGCGCAAAGAATCGCAGTTGAAGAGTCGCGACTGGGTATTCCGCTGTTATTTGCTTACGATGTGATACATGGCTATCAAACGATGTTTCCAATACCTTTGGCTGAGACCGCTAGTTGGGATCTCACTTTAATTGAGCGAGGCGCGCGTATTGCGGCTGTTGAAGCCTCAGCTGCTGGTTTACATTGGACATTTGCACCCATGGTTGACGTTGGCCGTGATGCTCGCTTTGGTCGTGTTATGGAGGGCGCGGGTGAAGATCCTTATCTCGGAGCGCAGGTGGCTGTTGCTAGGGTCAAAGGCTTTCAAGGTGACGATTTGGCTAACATTAATACCATAGCCGCAACGGCGAAACATTTTGCTGGCTATGCTTTTGCTGAAGCAGGGCGTGACTACAACACAGTTGATGTGAGCGATACCACGTTACGCAACGTTATTTTACCGCCGTTTAAAGCCGCTGCTGATGCAGGGGTAGCAACATTTATGAATAGCTTTAATGATCATGATGGCATTCCTGCCACGGGCAGTCGTTATTTACAAAACACCATTTTAAAAGGCGAGTGGGACTATCGCGGTTTAATGGTCTCTGATTGGGGATCGATTGGAGAAATGATCCAGCACGGTTTCAGTTACGATTT
>DDED01000206.1:6930-15947 GCA_002336035.1 Cellvibrionales bacterium UBA1963 | reverse complement strand
GCCAATCAACACCAGTAAGAGAGTGATTATTTTGGTTTGCGCCACAAACAAAATCGGTTAAGTGCGCGGCGCTATGATCAACAATAACTTCAACGGATAAACCTTTTGGACCTAATGACGTTCTATGACAATTAGCCACTTGAGAGACTTGTTCATCAGTCGCTACTGTTAACGGTGAAGTAATTTGTGGTAAGTTTTCGGCTTTAACTTCGTTCAACTCATGATCACCACGAAGCACTAGCGCGATAAATCTTTCTGTTTCACCTACTTCACCTACGCCAAGCACTAATATTGTTTTAACAGTGGTTTTTATATCGATATTTTCAGTTTTAATGAGTCGCTCTAGTTTTAACTCAACAGTTTGCAGTTGTTGTGACGGTTCAGGTTGCTCACCAATTGGCGCAAGTGCTTCGGCTTTTTCTACGTTTGCCGCAAAATCACTGGCATCACTAAAAGCAATATCATCTTCGCCAGATTCAGCCAATACATGAAATTCGTGCGATTGCTCACCACCAATTGAGCCCGTATCGGCAAGTACAGGCCTAAAATCTAACTCTAAACGCTTAAAAATACGGCAATAGGCATCAAACATAGTTTGATAGGTTTTTTCTAAACATTGCTCATCAATATGAAAAGAATAGGCATCTTTCATAATGAATTCGCGCGCCCGCATCACGCCAAAACGGGGTCGGATTTCATCGCGAAATTTTGTTTGAATTTGATAGAGGCTAATCGGTAGTTGTTTGTAGCTCTGTATTTCATCGCGCACTAAGTCGGTAACCACCTCTTCATGAGTGGGGCCAAGGCAAAATTCACGCTGATGTCGGTCATGAATTCGCAACAATTCAGCCCCGTATTGTTCCCATCGCTCAGATTCCTGCCATAACTCCGCAGGTTGAACCACCGGCATTAAAATTTCTTGGCCGCCAGCGCTGGCCATCTCTTGACGGACAATATTTTCTATTTTTCGCAGTACTTTCAGCCCCAGTGGGAGCCAGGTATAGAGACCGGAAGCCAGCTTGCGTATCATTCCTGCCCGAAGCATTAATTGGTGACTGATAACATCAGCATCGGCAGGTGTTTCTTTTAACGTGGGTAATAGAATTTCACTGGAACGCATAGTATGTCACTTGAGGCTAAAGGGTAATAGAAAAGGCGTATAATCAGAGTGCTCAAAAAAGCAAAAACCGGGGCTGGAAGACCAAACCCCGGTGTCTGGCCAAGGCTTTGACATTATCATAGCTCTGGCCTAGAAAAAGCGTCAAAGACGCTGCAGTGACTTACTCTGCCATTTCTTTAAGCTTTTTCAATGGTCGAACTTTTACTGATATGCTGGCAGGTTTAGCTGCAACATCCATAAAAGTACCTGGACTGAAAGGATTGGGTACATTTTTGCGTGCTGGACGCTTAGGTTTTTTCACTGTGGTGATTTTCATCATACCGGGTAAAACAAATTCACCACAAGCGCGTTTTTTGATATGGCGTTCAATTAATGAAGAAAGCTCATCAATAACGGCGCCTACGTCTTTACGACTCAGATCCGTTGACTCTGCAATTTCAGTTAAGATTTGGGTTTTGCTGTAGCGTGAAGCAACAGCTTTGCCAGAAGTTTTTGCTGGCGCTTTCTTTGGCGCAGCCTTTTTAGCCGTAACTTTTTTAGCAGCAGTTTTTTTAGCAGCCATGTTATATCCTCAGTTATCAATAAAAATCTTATTTAAATATCCAGCATGAGCTGGGTGAATTGTTTCTCGCTCTGATTCAATATTAAAGAATAAGACCTATGTTTATAGGTATTATTGCTCTTAAAAACACCATTAAATAAAAGTATTAAAACAATGTGTACATATATAACTAAAACTTTAAACGCTGGCAAATAAAAAATGCCTTATTTTTAGGGGTTTTTTCGCATTTTAGTGATTTATAAAAAAATTAATTGTCATTCACATGGTTTTTTTGACATAAAAAATAAAATAATACGGTGCATTTTCGGTATTTAAATCTTTTTTTTTCAGGGCGCTTTGGTAATTTTTGCCGGTTGTATATTTGACTTTATTGATGTGAAGCCCGTCATAAAAATATCTTTCTGCGAGTGACTGCTAACCCATTAAGAGCACTAAATGCCCTTTTTTGCTGTAGCATTGCTGTTTTCTCGGTTTAAAATTGACTTAAATATAGAGTATAATCTCGCGCTCAAATGATTCAGCAGATGTTTTAGCCCATTCAGATGGTGCAACATTTCGGTAAGCTGGGTGTGGTATTTTTGTTTAACAAAATTATTTTTTGCTTGGATTGGAGTTTTTACCGTTTATGCCTATTTATGAATATCAATGTCAAGATTGCCACCATCAGCTAGAAGCATTGCAAAAGATGTCTGCAGACCCTTTACTTCAATGCCCAGCTTGTGACCAAGACAGCTTAAAAAAATTAATATCAGCCGCTGCTTTTAAGTTAAAAGGCAGCGGGTGGTACGAGACCGACTTTAAAAATAAGGGTGGCTCTGGCTCGCCACCCAGTCAAACTGATTCAAAACCTGCGGCACCGGCCACGCCAGCAACCAGTGATAATAGTTCTAAATAGCGACGTGGTGTGCGGTCATTCTTAGGTCAATAAAATAATTGGGTAGTGGGTTGTATTAAACGACAGCAATCTACCCGTTCTCAGCTTAATACAGTTAATTATATCGAGGTTGTCTTGACAGATTCCAAAAGCAACGCTGGCAGTAGCCAGCAAAGAAGTCATTATTGCGGGCAAGTGGCATTGCCTGAGGTTGATAAAGAGGTGTCTCTTTTTGGCTGGGTTGACCGGCGTCGAGATCATGGTGGTGTTATTTTTATCGATTTACGTGATCGAGAGGGTATCGTGCAGGTCGTATTTGACCCCGATGCTGGCGAACACTTTACTTTGGCGGACAAAGTGCGCAGTGAGTATGTATTGCATGTGAGGGGAGTGGTGCGCGCTCGATCGGCTGAAACCGTTAACGCTGATATGGCAACCGGTGAAATTGAAGTCTACGCTCATGCCGTAGAAATTTTAAATCAAGCAGAAACACCGCCGTTTCAGCTCGATGAATTCACCGATGTCGGTGAAGATGTCCGATTAAAGTATCGTTACTTGGATTTACGCCGCAATGATATGCAGCAAAAGCTGCGTCTTCGTTCGAAAGTGTCAGCGAATATCCGTCGTTTTTTAGATGATAACGGCTTTTTAGATATAGAAACGCCAATCCTTACCCGCGCGACGCCTGAAGGCGCGCGTGATTATTTGGTTCCGAGTCGAACACACGAAGGTAAGTTTTTTGCGTTGCCGCAGTCGCCGCAACTTTTCAAGCAGCTTCTCATGGTGTCGGGTTTTGATCGCTACTATCAAATCGCTAAATGCTTTCGCGATGAAGATTTACGTGCCGATCGCCAACCTGAGTTTACGCAAATCGATATTGAAACAACGTTTATGTCTGAGTCAGAAATCATGGCCATGACCGAGCAGTTAGTGACTGAACTATTTGCCGAGGTGCTTGGCGTTACTTTCGAATCTTTTCCTACCATGCCTTATGCCGATGCGATGCGTGATTACGGCAGTGACAAGCCCGATCTTCGTATCCCTTTAAAATTAGTCGATGTGAATGACTTAATGGCCACGGTTGAATTTAAAGTCTTTAACGGCCCTGCTAACGACCCTGAAGGACGAGTCGCGGCATTAAAGGTGCCCGGTGGTAGCTCCATCAGTCGAAAGGAGATTGATGGTTACACCAAATTTGTCAGTATTTATGGTGCCAAAGGCTTGGCATGGGTAAAGGTAAATGATCGCGCCGCAGGGTTAGAGGGGCTGCAGTCGCCAATCCTTAAATTCATGCCTGATGAAACCGTCATGGCATTAATGGACCGGCTTGAAGCAGCGGATGGCGATATTATTTTCTTTGGTGCAGATAAAACCACTGTCGTTAATGAGGCCTTAGGTGCTTTACGGTGTAAGCTGGGTGAAGATTTGAATCTTTATACTTGCGAATGGGCGCCGCTTTGGGTGGTTGATTTTCCTATGTTCGAGAAAAATGATAAGGGGCATTGGACAGCGTTGCATCACCCCTTTACTGCCCCTTCATGCAGTCCTGAGGCTTTGGAGCAAGATCCTGGTTCTGCCTTATCGCAAGCTTATGATATGGTGTTAAATGGCACTGAATTAGGTGGCGGTTCGATTCGTATTCATAAGGCTGACATGCAGTCAGCGGTATTTCGGTTATTATCGATCAGTCCTCAAGAGGCGCAGGAAAAGTTTGGTTTCTTATTGGATGCGCTCAAATACGGTGCGCCGCCCCATGGTGGCCTAGCGTTTGGTCTTGACCGATTGGTGATGCTCATGACCGGTGCAAGTTCGATTCGTGATGTGATCGCTTTTCCAAAAACACAGTCGGCGGCATGCGTGATGACTGAAGCACCTGGTGTGGTCGATACGCAGCAGTTGCGAGAATTAAACATTAAATTACGTCAAGTGGAGGCGCCGTCCGAATCCAAGGAATAAGTATTTTTTGGTTAAATAACGGCCAATGAATTTTACATTTATTCTGCGATGCGAGTCACATTGCTGCCGTTAGCAGGCATTATGTGTGGCCTATACCCACTACGCGTCTGTTGTCAGGTAGCATTTCTGATGAGCCTAGTGTTGCTTGATAGGTGCTAGCGACTCATTAAAGTGTTTTGATGACGTTTCCTAAAATAGCTCTTTTAAATGTCGGTATGGCTGTGCAAGATGGCTAATTTCCTTTAATAAATAGGGCTTAATTTTTTTATTAATGAACGTTTTACGTTAGGCGTTCATTCTTTTTTTAGTTTCCTTTATTCACTCGATTGATCAGTTCTTCAGTGCAAATCGTTGCTGGCTGAGTATAATCATTTTATTGTTCTGCGGTAGGCTAGCCACCCGGTAAGCCATCCCTTTTTATGCATTTTTACTATTATGACAATGAGTGGCAGGCTTTGAGTATCATTTTAGGTATCGACCCAGGATCTCGGATTACGGGTTATGGCCTTATTAAAGTAGAAAAGATGAAAGTGCAGTATTTAGCCAGTGGCTGTATACGTATGTCGACGGCTGACTTGCCTGCGCGATTATTGACAATTTACCAAAATATCGGTGAGCTTATTCAGCAGTATTCACCCCATCAAGCCGCAATAGAACAGGTGTTTGTCGGCAAAAGTGTTAGTTCGGCTTTAAAACTAGGCCATGCTCGGGGCGCAGCAATTCTAGCGGTCGCTGAGGCCGGTTTGCCCTTGGGTGAATATGCACCAAGGACCATCAAGCAGGCCGTCGCTGGAACTGGTGCTGCCGATAAAAAGCAGGTACAGGCCATGGTGGTGCGGCTGCTCGGTTTAAATCGAACCCCGTCTGAAGATGCGGCGGATGCGTTAGCGGTAGCACTTTGTCACAGTTACAGTGATAATCCTTATGGGGCCATGCGTTAGTCCATTAACGGCCATGGCGATTAAGTGCCCAGGTATAGAGAGTAAGCGAAACAACCATGATCAGTTATTTAGTTGGAAATTTAGTTGAAAAATCGACACCTTGGTTGGTTATTGAGGTCAATGGCGTCGGTTATGATGTGCAAGCCTCGTTAAATACCTTCACTGACCTGCCAGCCTTGGGTGCAGAAATTAAGCTGCTGACTCATTTTATCGTGCGTGAAGATGCACAACTTTTGTACGGTTTTGCTGACGTATCTGAACGTCAATTATTTCGCACATTGATTAAAATCAATGGTGTTGGCGCCAAGCTTGCGTTGGCTATTTTGTCGGGTATGGACGCCGCGGCTTTTAGTGATTGCATTATTGCTGCTGACGTTGCATCGTTAACACGTTTACCTGGCGTTGGAAAAAAGACCGCAGAGCGATTAATTGTTGAAATGAAAGACCGAATACATGAGTGGCACATAGACTCACAGGCTGCATCGGCTGGCGATTCAACTAGCGGTTATTTGTCGCAGTCTGTGATTTTAGCTGAAGCTGAAACTGCTTTAATTGCCTTAGGTTACAAACCGATCGAAGCAAGCAAGTCTCTAGCCCGGCTTGATTTTAGTTTAATTGATAGCAGTGAATCAGCCATTCGCGCTGCTTTAAAGACCATGTTGAAGCGTTAGTTTAGGATAAACCATGATAGAAGCTGATCGATTAATTACGGGTGATGCGGCGACCCAAGAGCAACAGCATGATCGGGCTTTACGCCCTAAATTATTGGCCGATTATATTGGCCAAAAAGTTGTTCGTTCTCAGATGGAAGTTTTCATTACGGCTGCGAGAAATAGAAAAGAGGCGTTAGATCACAGCTTGATCTTCGGTCCACCAGGGCTTGGCAAGACAACTTTGGCGCACATTATTGCGAACGAGTTAGGTGTAACTCTTCATTCAACCTCTGGGCCTGTGTTGGAGCGACCGGGTGACTTGGCAGCTATGCTGACAAATTTAAGCAAAGACGACGTGCTATTTATTGATGAAATTCACCGTTTAAGTCCTGTTGTTGAAGAGGTCTTGTATCCTGCTATGGAAGACTATCAGTTGGATATTATGATCGGTGAAGGTCCTTCAGCAAGGTCAATTAAATTAGATTTGCCGCCATTCACCTTAGTCGGTGCAACCACTCGAGCAGGCTCGTTAACCTCACCATTACGTGATCGATTTGGCATCATTCAACGGCTCGAGTTCTATGACTTTGATGAATTGAGTCAAATTATTATACGTGCTGCTGAGCTTTTATCTGTATCTGTTGAGGTCGCTGGTGCTGCTGAAATTGCCCGACGCTCACGCGGTACGCCGCGTATTGCCAATCGCTTATTGCGCCGAGTACGTGACTTTGCCGATGTTCAACATGACGGTGTTGTGACCCAACAGGTGGCTGAGCAAGCGTTGAATGTTTTAAACATTGATCCTTTAGGTTTCGACCATATGGATCGTCGTTTATTGCTCTGTATTATTGAAAAGTTTGATGGCGGTCCGGTAGGCGTTGATAACCTATCGGCGGCGATCAGTGAAGAGCGTGGCACCATAGAAGATGTATTAGAGCCATTTTTGATTCAGCAGGGATTTATTCAGCGAACCCCTCGAGGCCGAATTGCGACTCGCCATGCCTATGAACATTTTGAAATAACACCGCCGCAGCGTGAACAATAGCGTGAAGAAGATGTCAGAGAATAAACATTCTAAATTATCGTTTAGCACGATCGATATACGCGTTTATATAGAAGATACCGATGCTGGCGGCATTGTTTTTTATGTGAACTATTTAAAATACATGGAGCGTGCTCGCACTGAGTTTATGCGGCAATTAGGCTTTGGTAAGGCCGCTGTCTTTGCTGAACAACAGATGTTTGTAGTTCACTCTTTAACAATTAATTACCGCGCGCCAGCTATTTTGGACGATTGCTTGACGATTTCAGCAAAAGTCAAAAAGGTGACTAAAGTGGCCGTGATATTTGAACAGCAGGTTCATCGTGAGAATCAACTGTTGTGTGAGGCAGAGGTGAAAGTGGCCTGTGTTGATCGCCTTAGCCAACAACCGGCCACCATGCCAGAGTCGCTGTTCAATAAGATACAGACGCAGTAAAAAAAATTAACCATTCGCAACAGCAGGAGTAATTTTGTGGCTGAGCCATTATCCCTTTGGAGTCTTATCTCGCAAGCTAGCCTGCTCGTTCAGCTCGTCATGTTTGGCCTATTGCTGGCATCCATCTCGTCATGGATCATGATTTTTCAACGGCTATCTGTTTTTAGGCAGGCGCATAACGAGTTGCTGGCTTTTGAAGAGGAGTTTTGGTCAGGGGTTGATTTAGGGCAACTTTATCGCTCGGGCAGTGTTCGCGGTGAAACTGAAGATATTGGCGGTGTGGAGGCTATTTTCCGTGCTGGTTTCAAAGAATTTTCTCGATTACGGCAACAAGAAAACATAGATTCAGAGGTTATTTTGAGCGGCGCGGAACGGGCTATGCGCGTGTCCTTAGCGCGAGAAGAGGAATATTTAGAAAAGCATTTGCCATTTTTAGCTAACGTGGGCTCAGCCAGTCCTTATGTCGGTTTGTTTGGAACTGTTTGGGGAGTGATGGGTTCTTTTCGCGGCTTAGCCAATGCTCATCAAGCGACGCTTGCAGCGGTAGCCCCGGGCATATCTGAAGCACTCATAGCCACTGCAATGGGCTTGTTTGCTGCGATCCCCGCTGTCATTGCATATAATCGTTTTGCGGCAAGGGTTGACATGTTAATCAGTCGTTACGAAACTTTTTCTGATGAGTTTACGAGCATTTTGCATCGTCAAGTTCACACTGTCATGGCGCAAGATCGTCCTAGCGAATAGGGTCGTTACTTTATGAGTCGAAAAAAGAATAAACGCAAGCTAATCGCTGAGATTAATGTTGTCCCCTATGTTGACGTTACCTTAGTGCTATTAATTGTCTTCATGGTTTCAGCGCCACTATTGATGCAAGGGGTCGATGTTGACCTTCCTCAAGCGCCGTCTGCACCCCTTGAGGAAAATGCCAATGAGCCATTGATTATTTCGATAAAAGAGGACGGTAGTTTGTATCTTAATTTAGGTGCTTCGCCTAATGAGTCAATTCGCCCTGAATTACTGCAACAAAGAATAGCCAAAGTGATTAAGCAGCGGTCGACAACGCCGGTGTTGATTTGGGGCGACAAGAATATTCCTTATGGAAAAGTCGTGGGCGTAATGACCCTGATTCAGTCGACGGGGGCACGTTCCGTTGGCCTTGTTACAGAAATGCCTTAGTGGGCATAGTTGATGCCGATGAAAATAAAATCATGAGCCTACAATGGTCGACCTAACCCCTTATCGGTTACCAGCATTGTTAGCCGTTCTGCTGCATTTTGGCGTGTTTGGGCTTCTTGTTCAGGGAGGGCCGTCGTATAAGGTGACTGCGAGTCCTACAATTAAGGCAATTGAAGCGCGGTTAGTTTCAGTGAAAGAACTGTCAAACACCCGCGCCACGGCAAACTTAGCGTCACAACCCACATCAACACTAAAGC
>DDED01000206.1:1344-6567 GCA_002336035.1 Cellvibrionales bacterium UBA1963 | reverse complement strand
AAGCCAAAGCCAAAGCCAAAGCCTGAACGGATGGTTAAAGCGCCATCGATTGATTCGCCTAAGCCATCGATCATTGGGGCAGTGGACGCTGAGCGGTCAGACCAGCAAAAGGCGGCAGAAGATGCTTTAATGGCATCGATGTCAGCGGAAGTGAAAACTGAAAAAGCAACAGAGCAAGATACCCGTGTGTCCGGTTATGCGGCGATGATCAGTCAACAAATGCGCCAACGATG
Source organism: Cellvibrionales bacterium UBA1963 (assembly GCA_002336035.1). Classification (GTDB taxonomy): domain Bacteria; phylum Pseudomonadota; class Gammaproteobacteria; order Pseudomonadales; family UBA7434; genus UBA7434. The sequence goes on along the minus strand of DDED01000206.1, from coordinate 6,334 downwards.
GCAGTTGCCGCCAAGTGCAAGACGGGACATGGTGTGCCTGCTTAAAATTCGCCTATCACCTTCCGGTCGAGTGGTGGCAGTCACTCTTGCATCAAGCAGTGGTAGCGATGCGTTTGATCAATCCAGCTTATTGGCGGTCAAAAAAGCGGGTGACTTTCGTTTCATCAAAGACCTACCTGCTGCTTTGTTTGAGCAGCATTTCCGGGAGTTTATTTTTCGTTTTTCAGCTGAGGATTTACGTTTGTGAAGGTTAATTTTGAAGTCGATATATGTCGAGCTTACTTTTTTTTAGTGACGATCTTTTTTTCAGGTTTATGCCTGGCTGATTTAGTCATTGAGGTGACTGACTGGGTTAAAGATCCTATTAACATTGCGATTGTGCCTTTTCATAATACAGGGCAAGCAGTAAAACAAGATATTGCTGCAGTGATGTCTGCCGATTTGACTCGCAGTGGCCAATTTACAGTATTGGATCGTGGTGCCATGCTAAGCTCACCCAGCCATGCGGATGAAGTGCATTTTCGTGATTGGCGCGCTTTGGGTGTTGACTATTTGTTGATTGGCCGATCGGAGAATCGTCGTCAAAAAATGGCAATCAAGTACACCTTATTTGATGTGCATACGCAGCGTGCTTTACTCGACAATGAAATACGTGCTGGTCGCGATGCGGAAAGGGCAATGGCGCACAAATTGAGTGATGCAATATTCGAAAAGCTGACAGGTGTTCGAGGGGCTTTTTCGACCAGAATGCTCTACGTCTCTGTTCAACGAAGCACTGCTGGGGTGGCGACATACCGATTAATCTTAGCCGATGCCGATGGTGCTAATGCGCGTGAGATTCTTCGCAGTTCAGAGCCTATTTTATCACCCGCTTGGTCTGCTGATGGAAAGCAGATCGCGTACGTTTCATTTGAAACTCAGCGGCCAGCGATTTATCAACAAACCATTGCCACGGGTGAACGAAAAAAACTGACAAACTTCCCTGGTCTAAACAGCGCGCCCGCATGGTCACCCGATGGCAAGCATTTAGCCATGGTGTTATCAAAAGACGGTAATCCAGACATTTACCTCATGAACTTAGCCACCACGGGCTTACAAAAAGTCACTCATCACTCCGCAATTGATACGGAGCCCAGCTGGTTGCCTGATGGTAAATCGCTGGTTTTTACTTCTGATCGTGGCGGTAAACCACAAATTTATCAGTTTACTCTTGCCGATAAAACCGTCAAACGATTAACGTTTAAAGGCCGTTATAACGCCAAAGCCAGCTTGATGCCTGACGGCAAAAGCATGGTGATGGTCCACGGTGATCAACAAGGGTTTCATATTGCATGGCAGGAATTAGCCACTGGACGGCTGCTTATATTAACCAGTTCATCGCTTGACGAGTCACCTAGTATCGCGCCAAATGGCACGATGCTTTTGTACGCCACCAAGTTTGCTGGGCGGGGTGTTTTAGCTGCGGTTTCAGTTGACGGTGGAATCAAATTCCGTCTGCCATCGCCGTCCAGTGAAGTCAGAGAGCCAGCTTGGTCACCCTATTGATAATAAAATCGGTTGTTTGTTACTGAGCCAGCTTCCGGTCAAGGTTTAGTCGGTTTTATGCGCAGTGATAGTATTAAAAATATTTTTCATTTCAATCATAAAAATAGTATTACATGGTTGGCGAATGGCTATACAATAGTGTTTGAAAAGTTAGTTTGATTTTTGATTGTTAATTTTTAATGGCGGGTAGCATTTTATGATGATAAAAAAACGTATTTCTTTATTGGTTTTATTTGGTGTTATATCGGCGTGTGCGACGACTGATCAGCAAGAAGCCATAACTTCTAATGGTTCAATGAACAGTGGCGAAAGCGATGCTATAAGTTCTGGCGCTGACTCGGCCAATCCGGTTCAGGTTGCAGTTGAACCGATTATTGAGCCGGTAGTTGAATTAGAAAACATCTTTTATTTCGATTACGATCAGGCTATTTTGGGTAGCGACGTACGTGCCGCGCTGGATGCTCAGTCTGCTGCGCTTCGAAGCAGTAGCGTTGCTATTCGAATTGAAGGCCATGCTGATGAGCGCGGTTCGCGAGAATATAATTTAGCCCTTGGCGAAAGACGTGCAAAAGCAGTGGCCGATTATTTAGCCATTCAAGGCATCGCGCGCGCCCGAATAGAAGTGGTTAGTTTTGGTGAAGAACGGCCAGTGGCGCTTCGCAGTCACTCATCAGATTATGCCTTAAATCGGCGTGTCGAGCTGAAATAGCCGAGCAACAATTTCAGACTGGTTGCTCTATTGGCCTCAAAAATGTCAGTTACGGCTGGCTATTAAGAGGGTCAATAGGGCGATAATGCCACTCAGTAGTGTGATAGCATCGCATCCCTAGTTTAAATAGAGCAGTGACAGAAGACTGAAAATAAGGTGCTGTGATGAAGAAAGCAATTAACGAGGCTGCCAAGCGGTTTGGAATTTCTCTGTCCTTGTGTGTAATGTTGTTCTTTTTAGAATTACCGCATGCCTTTGGCCAAGTTGAAGTCATCGAAGGAGAGTCTACTATCGTGCCCTCTGAACGATACTCCAGCGATGAATACTTTGACAAGATCGCAGATCGGCAAAGCAGTCTGACGCCTACCAATGAAGCTTTATCCTTGGCCGCTTCAGACACTGATATTCTTATGCAAATTCAATCGCTGCAGGCTGAACTTCGTCAATTACGGGGGGTGGTTGAAGAGCAGCGACATGCTATAGAAACATTAGATCGTCAACGCATGGATGACTACCTCGATCTTGATCATCGATTGAGTGTTTCTCAGCAGGCACAAATTGAAACAGCGCCAGCGCCCAGTGAAGACGGTTTGAATTTTTCTTTTGTTCCATTGGTTGCTTCTCAATCAGTGAATAAGCCCCTTAAAGACATTGAGTCGTCTCTGTCATCTGACGAAGAGGCAAAGCAGTCGTATCGGCAAGCCTATCAGTTGGTAAAAGATCGAGAATTTGAGCGCGCACAAGTGTCACTGGCGAGCTTTATAGAACGTTATCCAAGCTCGAGCTATAAACCTAATGCATATTTTTGGCTAGGCGAATTGCAATATCTCGCGATGGAATTGTCCTCGTCCCGTGATTCATTCTTACAACTCATAAAGCAATACCCGCAGCACAAAAAAGTGGCTGATGCGAAATTTAAGCTGGGCAAGATTTATCATCAGCTTGGACATTCAGAAAAAGCCCGTAATATGCTAACATCTGTTGTTAGAGACCATGCAGGCAGCACCGCTGCTAACCCTGCTCGCGAATACCTTAATAGCAATTTGCGCTAATTATTGATCTAAAGGCCACAATAATGGCGCTATTTAAGCCTCATCCTGTTGATTCTGAAACGCTAGTCACTGATATTAGTTTACGGGTGTCTGAAATATTTTACTCTTTACAAGGTGAGTCCTCATGGGTGGGTCTGCCCACGGTATTTGTTCGATTAACTGGCTGTCCTTTGCGTTGCAGTTACTGCGATACGCCATATTCGTTTAGTGGTGGATCGGTTAAATTATTATCTGAATTGGTTAATGAAATTGAGACTCATAATACCGAGTATATATGTGTCACAGGCGGCGAACCCCTAGCGCAAAAAAATTGCATTAAATTGTTAACGCTGTTGTGCGATAAAGGGTATAAGGTCTCGTTGGAAACAAGTGGTTCACTAGATATTGCAGATGTTGATCCGCGTGTGAAACGAGTGGTTGATTTGAAAACGCCAAGCTCAAAAGAATCAGATAAAAATCGTTTCGAAAATATTCCTCTGTTAGTGCCGCTTGATGAGATTAAGTTTGTGGTTTGTAATCGAGAGGATTATCTGTGGTCGGTTAATATTATTCACCAGTATCGGCTTTACGACCGAGTGGATAATATTTTATTCTCACCGGTATTTGAGGTTGATGGTGTGATCCAGCGACAAGATGATTTTAATGAGCAGGTGCTGGCACAATGGATACTTGATAGTCGCTTGCCTGTTCGCATGCAAATGCAACTGCACAAGCTTATTTGGGGCGACGAATCAGGTCGATAAATACAGTTAACCATTATGATTAAGTCGTTGACAAGGTTATGACAGAAAAAAAAGCGGTAGTATTAGTTTCTGGCGGTCTCGATTCAGCCACTGTTTTGGCCATAGCGTTAGCACGGGGCTATCAGTGTTACAGCCTCAGTTTTGATTACGGTCAACGCCACCGTGCTGAATTAGACGCTGCAGAGAGACTCTCGCGTGCCAGTAATGCCACAGAACACCGTGTCATCCATTTTGATATGAGTGTGATTGGTGGCTCGGCACTGACTGATATGGACATAGACGTGCCAGAGCAACCCTCAGAAGGGATTCCCATTACTTATGTACCAGCCCGCAACACAGTTTTTTTAAGTTTTGCTCTGGGCTATGCTGAGGTGGTCATGGCGGATGCAATATTTATCGGCGTTAATGCTGTTGACTACTCTGGCTATCCTGATTGTCGGCCACAATATTTATCGGCCTACCAGGCCATGGCAGATACGGCGACTAAGGCCGGTGTTGAGGGGCGTGGCCCAAAAATCTATGCACCTTTGCTGCACATGACAAAAGCTGAAATTATTCAACAAGGCGACCATTTAGGCGTTGATTACGCACAAACTGTGTCGTGCTATCAAGCCAATGAAAGCGGTCAAGCCTGCAGAAAATGTGACAGTTGTCGGTTAAGAGAGCAGGGATTTTCACTCGCAGGCAGGGCCGATCCGACCCGTTATTACTAAAAAATACCGAGAATCTGTTTTTTCGAGTAAATTCTTCAATTTATTAGGAAAAAGTCTTGTATTTTGCGGTTTGGCCGTTAATATAGCCACCTTTCAAGGCAGACGGGCGTCATTTTGTTTCTCAGTTTTTGAGACGATTTCTTTTTCTAAGCCCTTGAAATGAATTACCAAGCACGTTTGGAATAAGTTCAGGGTCGTTAGCTCAGTTGGTAGAGCAGTTGGCTTTTA
>DDED01000206.1:0-1024 GCA_002336035.1 Cellvibrionales bacterium UBA1963 | reverse complement strand
GTTGACTTTTAATCAATTGGTCGCTGGTTCGAACCCAGCACGACCCACCAATTTTTTTACATTTAACAAAAATTTCATGAATAGTTTCACCATATATATTATGACCTTAAGTCGTATTAAGGTTGTAAAATAACCCGCCTCTGACTATTTATTTAACAATTAGTAGACTTTTTGATCTGGCTTGTATACTATAATTTCAGATTTTGGAGAATCTATTGTTTTACAATTTTATTAGAATCCCTTCTAAAAGTAGAGCAAAAAAACCCCAACCAGTATACCCCACTATTTCTGGCAATTAATAACAACCTGGATCACTGTGTGAAAACGCAGAGAGTTGTGAAATGCCAAACCTTAATTTTAGTGGGTCATTACCGACCGCATATCGTTCATTATCTACTCTATCTGTAACAACAGCGAGTCACTCTTGTCGACTAACCAATGATGATCTCATCACGGCAGTCAGAGAATGTGCGTCGCGCTATTCCAATGCTCGACACCATGCTGTTAAAACCAGATTTCAGATATCAATCCCATCCTTTGTTGGAAACAACGTATCCAAAACTGACATTGCTGAAGTTAACACAGCGCTGGATAGCACCAATGCTGATGCCAAAGCTGCCGCTTGTTTAGAGGCTCTTTATGGTGGCTTAAATGTGTTTGTATCAGATGCATCGCTGACTCGGCCTTATATTTCTTCATTGCATTAGCCTGAATTAATTTTAAATATAACGGGAATTAAACATGAAATTATCCATCTTTCTTGGCATCCAGTTCCGCTTCGGTAAGAATTATGATCGCTATAGTTGGGCAGTCCGCGCGGGCGATGTCAGTTCGGTACCTGTTCCTGCGGCGGCGTGGTTATTTGGATCAGCCTTAGCAGGACTGTTAGTGGCTAGAAGGAAGAATAAGAAGTAAATAAACCCAGCATGGTCATTTCCCCTGACGACTCCATGCATAACGAAAGAAAACTTAGAGGATTAAAATGAATACTTTTCTACTGCGCTTAGTGGCGTGTCTGTTTGTT
>DDED01000117.1 GCA_002336035.1 Cellvibrionales bacterium UBA1963 | reverse complement strand
TACATTAATCTTGATGTCTGTGATCTTTGCGATCCTCAAATTACCTGAAATTGAAGGTGAGGTTTCAGACAGTCCTGAGATTGTTGAAGGATCAGCTTGGGACTACAGCCACCTAGTTTTGGGTGCCCTCGCTATCTTTGTTTATGTCGGAGCTGAAGTGTCTATCGGCAGTTTTTTAATTAACTTTTTAGGTGAACAATCCATTGCAGGCCTCGAAGAAATGGAAGCAGCTAAGTATGTTTCTTTTTATTGGGGTGGTGCTATGGTGGGTCGCTTTATTGGTGCGCTGGCCATGCAGAAAATTGCTGCAGGTAAAGCACTCGCCTTCAATGCGGTTGCTGCATCCGTATTAGTTGCCATAACTGTCTTCAGTTCAGGCGCACTGGCTATGTGGGCTATCTTGTTGGTAGGCCTATTCAACTCTATTATGTTTCCTACCATCTTTAGCTTGGGTGTAACGGGTCTGGGTGCTCACACTAGTCAAGGTTCAGGAATACTCTGTTTAGCTATCGTGGGCGGTGCGCTAATACCGCTACTTCAAGGGTTTTTAGCCGATACTTACGGTGTTCAAAATGCTTTTGCATTGGCTATTATTTGTTACGCATACATAGCTTACTATGGTTTAAAAGGATCAAAAATAAAAGGGTAGGCAGCATTGTTAATCGCCTACCTTGTAGGCAGGTTTTTCACCTGCAAGGTGGCTGATTAAGCAATACTAAACGACTTGGTCTATGCTTGGTAAGCAGCAGCACCGATCAGGCCAGGCTGAGACGCCAAAATTAACTGGGTACTAATGGATTGGTTATAGTTTGACATGGGCCCTTTTGATTCGAAGCGGCGTCTGAAGTTGCTGTTAAGCAGAAAATCAACCAGTTTCGGTAAAATACCGCCTGCTAAGATTAAACCGCCTCTCGCACCGGTGCATAACGCTTGATCGCCCGCCGCACTGCCGAGTAAAGTACAGAAGGCATCTAGCGTCATCCGGCAACTCTCATCCAAGTCGCTATTACCCTTCCCGCAAGCCCGTTGTTGTATTTCAGGCGCAGAAAGGACATCAATTTCATCAATTGAGGTAACGCCTCGCTGTTTTGCGATAATCGCTTCGAAAAGACGCTCGATTCCCGTCCCGGAAATGAAAAATTCTCGATTAATACGACAGCCTTTATTGCGCCAATATTCAAATGCCGCCAGCTCAAGGTCGCTCCTCGCGCTGAGAGCCGCGTGGCCACCTTCCGTTGGAATCACTTGATACGCACTTTGAGTACTATTAGGGATAAGGAGAGCTGCACCTAAGCCTGTGCCCGGGCCAAAAACAGATATAGGTGAACGAGGATCAGATTCACCACCGCCAATACGTAATAATTGTTCCGAGGTTAAGAAGGGTACTGAGTAAGCAATGGCGGCAAAGTCATTGATGATGGACGCATTATCGATCTCTAATATGCCATTAAGTTTTTCAGCGGATATTTCCCAACTGTAGTTGGTCATTTTGACCACGCCATTGAGCATGGGGCCAGCGACAGCAAAACAGCAAGATTGCACTTGCTCGATACCATCTACCGCCTCGCATTGGCTGAGGTAATAAGTGATTAAGTGCTTGAGGCCTTGATAGTCTCTGAGGCTAAATTGTTGAATATCATGAAGGATAATGCCTTCTGTAGACGTGTCGCTTAAGCCATGACAAATAGCGAAACGAATATTGGTACCGCCTAAATCAGCAACTAATTTGGGATATAAACATTTTGAGCCAGACATGTAAGTTAAATTCCTAAAGGGTAGTGGGTGGTTTGATGCTTCGTTAGTCCCAATCTTGAAACACAGTCGCACCTTGCTCGGCACTGCAGACCTGATGCCGCATAAAACCAAATAATTCTCTGCCAGTACCAGCACGATGGTTCGTTGATTGACGAGCCACAATCTCTCTGGCTTGCCATTCAGTATCGTCAACAAGGGCAATCAATTCGCCTTTACTGGCGTCGAGTCGCAGCATATCGCCGTCTCTAATCTTAGCGATATTGCCACCACAAACAGCCTCGGGTGTTAAATGAATAGCCGCAGGCACTTTGCCTGAAGCACCTGACATGCGTCCGTCTGTCACCAGTGCAACCTTAAACCCTTTATCTTGAAGTATACCTAAAAAAGGCGTCATTTTATGCAATTCTGGCATACCGTTGGCTTGGGGTCCTTGAAATCTAACCACAGCAATTAAATCTTTGTTCATTAAACCGCGATCAAAGGCAGGCTGTAAATCGAGTTGATCATCGAACACCATAGCGGGCGCTTCAATGATGCGGTGCTGTTCAGCTACTGCAGAAACTTTTATAACGCTACGACCGATATTGCCCGTTAGTAAACGAATGCCGCCGTCGGCTTGGAAGGGTTTGTCTGTCGTGGTAACTACTGCAGGGTCGGCGCTTTGAGCGTTTATGGCTTTCCAGATCAGTTTGTCATTTTCCATCATTGGGCGTGTATGGTAATGATTGAGCGTTTCGCCCCAAACAGTTAACACATCTCTGTGCATGTAGCCGCCGTCGAGTAACTCTCGTATAACGAACTCACTGCCACCGGCTTGGTGAAAATGATTAACATCAGCGCTGCCGTTAGGGTAAACGCGTGTGAGGAGCGGGGTAACCCCTGACAGGTCTGCATAATCTTGCCAGTCAATAATAATACCTGCAGCGCGGGCTATCGCTACCCAGTGAATGGTATGGTTAGTAGAGCCACCAGTTGCCATCAGTGCCACTAAGGCATTGACAATGCAGCGCTCGTCAACGATTTGATAAAGCGGTGTATATTGATCGCCTAAGTCACTGATTTTACATGCTCTTTCTGTTGCTGCAATAACCAGATTATCTCTCAGCTCTTCAGTTGGGTGAACAAATGCCGAGCCAGGTACATGTAGCCCCATTGCCTCCATGAGCATTTGATTGCTGTTTGCCGTGCCGTAAAAGGTGCATGTACCTGCACTGTGGTAGGCTTTAGACTCTGCAATGAGTAATTCTTTTTCATCAACTTCCCCCGCAGCAAACTGTTGACGAACTTTGGCTTTTTCACTGTTAGACAGGCCTGACTGCATGGGCCCGGCGGGAACCATAATCAATGGCAAGTGGCCAAAACTCAGTGAGCCTATTAATAACCCAGGGACAATTTTATCACAGACCCCTAGGCAAATAATGGCGTCGAACATGTTGTGACTTAATGATATGGCGGTGGCTGTAGCAATGATATCTCGGCTAAAAAGGCTGAGTTCCATTCCAGCGGTGCCTTGTGTCACGCCGTCACACATGGCCGGTACCCCTCCGGCTACCTGCGCAGTACACCCCATTT
>DDED01000002.1 GCA_002336035.1 Cellvibrionales bacterium UBA1963 | reverse complement strand
ACCAGCAGTTAACGAAAGTTGGCCCTCGGGGATATAAGGGAGTGAATCCCCTTTTGTTACATCACCAAAAAACTCACTATCAAACGTTTGGTCAAACTCAGCATCTGTGTATGTATAGCTAACACTTAGCGGCATTGTGGTTGCTGCATTTAAAGAAAATACCGTCGCTAAAGTAAGCTCGGCGCCTAGAACGGATGCCTTACCGCCATTATAGGTATCGCCAATATTGCCAGAGCAACCGATAGAAGCCGTACATTGGCCAACTAAATTATCGTAATCACTTGAGAAAACGATCAATGATGCTGAGGTGTTGCCATCCTGATAACGTCCGCCTACTTCAACATTAAGCGCTTCTTCATTATCAACCCCATCTGTCACTGTCGGTGAACCAAAGCCTTGATAAACCCCTGCCAGCAATGAAAGATTATCATTCAACTGATAAGTGGCGCCCAAACTAGGCAATGTCACAGAGATACTATTTGCTTTAGTACCACTTACAACATTACGTGGACCACCGTCAGACCAATCAGTTCGATCAAGATCAATGTCCTCAAAGCGAACACCTGCTGTGATCGTCAAATCACCCAAGTCGATTGTATCTTTGATATAAAGCGAGGTAGCTTCAGCACCGACCACACGGTCACCCTTAGCACCAGGCGCTGTTGCGTTGTCAAAGACCATAGCCCCATTCATCTGAGTAAAATAATCAGAATACTGGAATCGATCTTCTTCATCCTCGTGGTAACGCAATCCGATTTCGATCGCATGAATATCGCGCTGCATATCTAATTTAAGTGCAACACCACGGCTATAGTATTCGCGATTGTTACTCTTAACTTCTAAAGCACCCGCCGCACTATCACCACCAGCCAATACATCGGCACCAATAGAAGAAATACTATTATTTAACTTATACCAATTTCTCTTATGCTCATTGTTATAAACCGTCGTAGATAAACTCATTGTGTCACTGAACTTATACCCATGACGCAAAATAAGCTGGTTATGCTCCGTGGTCATATGATCAAGCTGTGAGACGCCATAGCGCTGATAAGGATTTTGTTTGAAATCGGCATCCGTAAGACCTAAATAACTTTGATCAGAATCTTGTTGCGCATACTGATACTTCATCTCAAAGCTATGGGCAGAACCTGCAGGAGCGTATGACATCTTTAACGTGTAGTCCTCGATGTCATAGCCGGTTGTATCATTGGTTCCATTAACCGTTTGAAAGCCGTCAGATTTCATCTGATGCGTCTCAAGTAAGTAACCAAAACCTGAAGCGTTAGTTGCACCATAAGTCAAGTGAGTTCGAGTCGTAGAATCTTCGCCGACTTCTTGAAGAAGGTTACCTGCTGCACTGCTTGGAATAGGTGTAGAGATTAAGTTCAAAGCACCCCCAATATTATTTGGGCCTTCACTAATAGCCGCTGGGCCTTTAACAACCTCAATAGCCGACATACGTCCAGTGGTTGGGAAATAGTAAGCGGATGAAGCAGCATAAGGCGCAGGAGCTATCGGGACCCCATCTTCTAATAGCGCGATTCGTGCACTTCTCTCAGTTGACACGCCACGGATGCCGATGTTTGGCCGCAAGCCATAACCATCTTCATACTGGACATAAACGCCCGGAACCTGACGCAAAACTTGTTGGATATCAGAAAAAGAAAAAACTTGTAATTCCTCAGCTGATAAATAGGTGGCAGAACCAGCAACCGCATTTGCGGCATCTTTATCGCCTAAAATAGTGATCTCCTCAAAAAGCTCAACACTTGAAGCGTTTGCATTTATCGCTACAAGTGGAACTGCTACCGCGGAAATTGCGGCAAGTAGTTTATTTTTCATGATGTTGCCTCTAAATAAAGAAAAGATATAAATTTAAAAAAGGAGATTACCTGAGGAAAGCCTCAGGTAATCATCATATGAAACTAACGGGACTCAGTTCCAATGATTCCATACTGTGTATGGTATGTTAATATAAAATAAAGCACAATTGATAATCGTTAACATTCGCTTTTTGATAACTCTTCACACTTTGAGTCAATGCAATGAGGCTGTAGAAAGCTTAAGGCAGGCGTATTTTCTCAATAAGCTCGACAACTTTGCTAGGAGGGGGAGAAGATAAACAACTTACTGTATAAGCAGTGATCATATTTAAGGAGGCACCTATTGCGCCAATGCCTGTGGTTGAAATACCCCACAACCAAAACTCCGCATTATTGAACTGCGGGGCAATGAACACAAAATAAACAATATAACTTGCGGTGAACACCAAACCTACCAACATGCCCGCGACAGCTCCCTCTTTGCTGATGCGCTCAGAAAAGATACCTAACACGATGGCTGGAAAAAGCGACGCCGCCGCCATGCCAAAAGCGAACGCGACCACTTGAGCAACAAACGCTGGTGGATGTATGCCAAACCAGCCAGCAATCACAATGGCTGTGGCGGCAGCCAAGCGTGCGGCGAGCAATTCTTGTTTATCGGTGATGGAGGGCATAAAGGTGCTTTTAAGCAGGTCATGTGAAATTGAACTTGAAATAACCAGTAATAACCCTGCCGCTGTCGACAGTGCTGCAGCCACCGCCCCTGCCGCAATCAAACCAATCACCCAATTCGGCAAACCGGCGATTTCAGGGTTAGCAATGACCATGATGTCACGATCTACGTAGATTTCATTCTCACTGTCGCTGGGAGAGTTACTTAATAAACGCTGGCCATAGGTGCCCTGACCTTCGATGAATTGCGGTTTCATAGGCACTAACGCGTGACCAGCGCGGTATTGCATTCGGCCATCGGCATTTTTATCTTGCCAGGCGATGAGGCCCGTTGATTCCCACTTACTCACCCATTCGGGTGCATCCTGATAGGTCGCCTCATTAACGCTATCGATTAAGTTTAACCGTGAAAAGCCAGCCACCGCAGGAATAGTCGTATAAATAACGGCAATAAATAGGAGCGCATAACCTGCAGACAACCGCGCATCAGACACCGTCGGTACGGTGAAGAACCGAACAATAACATGCGGCAAGCCAGCGGTGCCAATCATTAGCGTCATGATGATCATGAAGGTATCAAGCGTTGATCTGATCGAGCCAGTGTAGGCACTAAAACCTAAATCAACGGTGACTTGATCCAACTTTTGCAACACCGTTAACCCAGAACCATCGTTTAGTTGACTGCCTAAACCCAGCTGCGGGATAGGATTGTCGGTCCACATGATCGATAAAAAGACTGCCGGTACCATAAAGGCAAATACCAGCACGCAGTATTGAGCGACCTGGGTGTAGGTTATGCCCTTCATGCCACCCATGACTGCATAAAAAAACACAATTGCCATGCCGATAATTACGCCGGTATTAATATCGACTTCTAAAAACCGTGAAAATACAATGCCAACGCCGCGCATCTGGCCGGCAATGTACGTAAAAGAAATAAAAATTAAACACAGTACCGCAACCGCTCGTGCCGTTTTAGAATAGTATCGCTCACCTATGAAATCGGGCACGGTATAACGGCCAAACTTGCGTAGATATGGCGCCAATAATAAGGCGAGCAACACATAACCGCCGGTCCAACCGATCAAGTAAACCGACCCGTCACGGCCTGAAAAGGCCACAATACCCGCCACGGACAAGAAAGAAGCGGCACTCATCCAATCAGCCCCAGTAGCCATGCCATTTAATACCGGATGCACACCGCCACCGGCCACATAAAACTGCTTAGTGGAACTCGCACGCGTCCAAAAGGCAATACCAATATAAAGCGCAAAAGAAAGACCGACAAACAGATAACTAAAGCTTTGTGCGTCCATTACGTTTCAGCCTGCGAGTCATCGGCAATCTGCTCTGCCGGTAGCTGTGCCTCTAAGCGCTGCATTAAACCGTGATAGATAAAGATAATGGCTACAAAAAATAAAATAGCGCCCTGTTGGTTAAACCAGAAGCCTAAACTGAAACCGCCCAGTGAAAATCGATCCAAATAATCGACTAGCAAAACTGGACAGACTAGCGCCACGATAAACCATATCGACAATAACGATAGCAATATTTTTTTATTTTCAAGCCAGTAATGGTCGGCAATAGCCTGCTTATTTTCTTGGCTAGAATCAGACTTACTCATGGCTTAAATTACTCGTTAGTTAATACCTAAAGCTTAAATACACGCTCTGCATTTTGATGCAAGAATTTTGGCCAAACCTCCGCCTTAAACGGAACTTTTTCCATATCGGAGAAGATCCTGTCTAGTGATAGAGCCATTGGAAAGTAACCTGCATAAAGAATTTTTTCACTGCCACGCGTATTAGCATAATCAATAATCGCCTTAGGGTAATGTTTAGGCGCAAACGCACTGGTCATATAATAAAGATTGGGGTACTTAATCATTAGCTTAACGGCCAAATCAACCCACGGCTCGGCGCCATGTTTCATAACTAATTTTAATTCAGGAAAAAACCAACACACTTCATCGATATGTTCCACTTTTTGCGGTTCGGCCGGGATGCGAGGGCCAGGAATACCAGCGCAGGGACAAAAAGGGATATCAAGATCTATGCAGGTGGCGTAAATCGGGTACCATTTTTTATCATTAATAGGCACCTGTGGACATAACCCTGACGGAAAAGCGGTGACCGCCTTAAGATCATAATTTTTGTGCAAACGCCTTATTTTTCGAACCTCTTCCATCCCTTTATTTGCATTGGCCTCGTAAGCTGAAAAAAAACGTTGCGGGTGTTGCTCAATCGCTTGGTGATGGGTTGGACTGACATCATCAATGCCAAGCATTGCGCGATGAATATTATGTTTATCCATTTGCTCCAACGCATAGCCAATAGTGTCGTCTTGATTAGAAAGATCAGGGACATCTTTAAACATATATTGAGCCGGCATTTTAAATTGTGTCTGGCTCTCTTGATCCATTAATAAATGCTGAAACGACTCAAACCATTCAGAGCGATCATCGCTGCTTGGAATACCTAACATTAAATCAATCACTTTAATTTCTTTTGAAAAGCTCACCAGTCATCCCCTGCTCTAGATACTATAAATTATAATTTTTACGAACATATGATTGTTAACGTTGCAGTACAACCGAAGAACCATGACCAAATAAGCCTTGGTTACCCGTCACACCTACATTAGCATCTTTAACCTGTCGGTCACCCGCCTCGCCCCTCAATTGCATTGTTAATTCGCAAACTTGCGCTAAAGCTTGTGCGGGTACTGCTTCACCAAAACAGGCTAGGCCACCACTGGCATTCACCGGTACGCGACCACCAATACGCGTGTCGCCATCACGCAGTAATTTTTCTGCCTCACCTTGAGCGCAAAGACCTATGTACTCATACCAATCAAGCTCCATCGCAGACGACAAATCATAAACTTCAGCCAACGAGACATCTTCGGGCCCAATGCCCGCCTCTTCATAAGCTTTTTGCGCGATGGAAGCCCGAAACGAATACGCGTCTGAAGCCGCCGCTGAGTCGGTCGCAATGTCAGGCATTTCAACATCGGCGCTGGCGAATTTTGGCGACACTGTAGAGATGCCACCAATTTTAATTTGTCGCTGACTACCGAGTCGATCTGCATATTCTTTACTGGCGACTACAACAGCCGCTCCGCCATCACTGGTGGCGCAAATCTCAAACAAACGTAATGGCGAAGCTACCATGGGTGAAGCTAAAACTTCTTCAATGGTAAATTTTTTACGGTAACGAGCGTATTCATTGCTAAAACCGTGCTCTGCATTTTTAACTTTAATCGCGGCAAAGTCTTCATCAGTAGCGCCATACACATCTTTTCGACGCTGAGCATACAGTGAAAAATATGTCGGATTAGTGATCCCTAAACGAAAGCGAACCCAGTCTGGATCATCCGGTCGCTCGCCTTTCTGAGGCGCTAAAAAACCTTTAGGGGTTGTATCCGCGCCTACAACTAGAGCCACTTCACACTGGCCTGCTTGAATTTTAGCCCGCGCAGCAGCCAATGCTTGACTGCCCGTTGCACAGGCAGCATAACAGGTCATGATTTCATTGCCTTGCCAACCCAATGCCTGTGAAAAAGTTGCACCAGCAACATAGCCCGGATAACCATTACGCATGGTTGCTCCTCCAGCAACAAATTCAATGTCTTGCCATTTTATACCTGCATCTTTTAATGCAGCACGGGCAGCGTGCACACCGTACTCGACAAAATTCTTGCCCCACTTTCCCCACGGATGCATACCTGCACCTAAGATAACAACGTCTCTACTCATAATGTTTTTTCTCAATAAGGAGTTAGGTTTATGATTTCGGCTGCCAGACCCAACTGACATAATCTTGTCCATCTTTGCTGAACAAAGTTTGTAATTGAAGTTCGACCTGCATGCCCGTCGTAACATCATCCACGGTGATGCCTTTGGCTAACTGGCCCAGTATAATCATTCTCTCTTTTGCTAATTCAACGGCGGCAATAGCGTAAGGCTCAAAGGGGTCAGCTGCCACGTAAGGTTCAGGTGGCTTGTATTGAGCATCGGTATAGGACCAAATCGTCCCCTCTCGACTCAGTGGCACCGCATCAAACGTGTCCCCTTCACAGGTAGGATTTCGACAGAACGTCACCTTGCCAGGAAAAAAATAAGTCTGACAACGGGTGCACTGACTTCCAATTAAGTGTGCATCTGCCTTGTCCATAGTAAACCACCCCTCTATGACAGGCAGGGCCTCATTCACGCCATTCGATATTTCAGATGAACTCATACAATCCCCAAAAATACTAAAAAAATCGTTGCGGTAACGAAAAACGTTACTGCCCTTTAAATAGGCTCGACTAATTGTCGGCCATTGGTCTAGAAAGGTACTATTTAGTGATCCAAAGTCTACAATTTTGCGTTAATATACACAATCATGACTCAATGCAGACTACTGTCAACAGGTGAACTATTTGATCATTGGCTTAATAACAACCCACCTAAACGCCTCAAGAGACGCTTTTCATGTCCGGTTCTGAGAAAACACCGCCATTCAGCTCGGTCAACGCAGCTAGCAAAACCGCTAGCGGGGTTAAATTTGCCACGCCTCAAGGTTTCTCGGCCATCAAAGACGGTATAAAAACCAACCCAAATCAAGCCAAGACCACCGCACGAAAACCCCCTTGGCTTCGTATTTCAATGAAAACCAGCACAGCGTTTCAAGCCGTGCGTGAAACGGTAAAAGATCATCGCCTCGCTACTGTTTGCGAAGAAAGCCATTGCCCCAACATGAACGAGTGCTGGAGCAACGGAACTGCGACCATCATGTTAATGGGTTCAGTGTGTACTCGCGCCTGCCGATTTTGTTCAGTCGATACGGGGAATCCGCAGGGCTGGCTTGACGAGCAAGAACCGGCCAATGCCGCGCATTCAGTGCAATTAATGAAGCTTCGTTATGTGGTATTAACTTCGGTTGATCGCGACGATCTGGCAGACGGTGGAGCCTTGCATTACGCTAAATGCATTCGAGCGATTCGAAAAAGCAATCCTGAGACGGCGGTTGAAGCATTGACACCCGACTTTTCGGGCAATCAAGCTTGCGTCGCGACAGTGGTCAATTCAGGACTGCAAGTATTCGCTCAAAACGTTGAAACGGTTGAGCGACTCACACAACGGGTTCGCGATCCACGGGCGGGCTACCAGCAAACCCTTGATGTATTAGCCTTTGCAAAAAAGCAACAGGCAAGTATCCTCACAAAAACAAGCTTAATGTTAGGCCTTGGAGAAAAAGATCATGAAATTTTCAGGGCAATGGAAGACATGCGCAAACACGGAGTTGACATTTTAACACTGGGTCAGTACTTGCAGCCCACCAAAAATCACCTGCCCGTTGAGCGCTGGGTTCATCCTGATGAGTTCGCTCGCTATCGAGAGCGAGGACTCAACATGGGCTTTACTGAAATTGCGGCCGGACCAATGGTCCGCTCGAGCTACCGAGCCGACCGTATCTTAGAAAAGAATAACCTTGGCCTCGGCACTCCTGACCAATCGATTATCCCAGTAGTTAACTTATAGCAACTCTTTGTTTAGATCAGAAAACTTAACCACTCTCGTGGTCGGTGCCTGCGGATCTTCGGTTGGAAAGACAAATCGCCAATACATATTACCGGTTGGACGCCCTTCTGTATCAAGCCAGTTAGGCGAACCAGGATCTTTATGAGCAACTATAATTTTAAAACTTCCGTCTTTTTCATATTGAATCTGTTTTTGATTCAATGAAATCTGACGATTCGAGAAATCGTAACTCTGCATAAAGCGGTTCCAAAGTACGACATTAACAAACCGTGCTGGGGGTAGCCGACCTTCAATTATCAATGCCTCATCAGTCGCTAACTCATAATTAGCCGCATTATAATACGCATGGGTATTGCCGTATGCTTGATCGCCCGAGGCACTGACCCACTGCCCTGGCGTACCAAACTCATTAGGCACCAAACTGTACCAACCCAGTGGCGCTACAGCCTCTTCAGTCGGTGAGAGTAGGCTCATCGAACCGTGATCACGAACAAAATTTGCTACGTATCGTAAATGATTGGCAACCTCTTGATCGCCAGCATTGGACTTTAATGGCGCAGGCTCGAGAGCCTCTATACGAATGTCCATCTGCGCACTTTCATCGCCGGCAATCGAGAACTTAGCTTCATGGTAATGACGTGTGGTGATCTGACTAGCACCGTCTTTTAGCGCCAACCAATTACCCGACTCAGGCTTAACTCGGCTAACGATAATCTCATAGCTACCATCGCCAGCAATAAGCATGTCATTATCTTTTAAAGACCCTACCGAACTGCGTCCCGCATGGCCGTTAAAGCTACCTGCCTCGACAGTAAAAGAAGTGAATACTGCTGCGCCAATATTGCCTGAAATTTTATAACTCCCGTTATCACGAATGGGGGCGTAATAATAAATAGAGTCAGGGTTATCGCCCAATAACTTTCTTGTTGCTGTCACATAGGGTTTAAACACCGGTCGATCAGGATCAGATTCTAACCAAAAATACAGTGCAGTTTCTAAGATATGCGCCAAGGCTCTTTGCCCTTCAGCAATATCGTCTGCCGTATGAACGCCGTTCGATGGCTGCAAAAATTTAGCTTGCACTTGATCGATAGTTGAAAGTAATTCAGACATAGCAACACGTGCTTCTGAATAAACCGCCTCAGGTGCTGATCCAGCCTCAACATTTAGGGCCATTGCACTTGCTTGAGTGGCTTGATCATCGGCACTGCAACCCAATACGGTAAGTGATAGTAAAAGTAGAAAATAGTGTGTTGCTGTTTTTTTATACTGGCCATTCATGGAAAACACCTCACTTAGCAAATTATAGGACATTCATAAAGAGCATATGACAGTCGTGCAAAAATAACTATTAGCGCAACGTAATAAAGTCTTAACATATTTTGGATGGTTAAGGCGTTGGCGGGCTTTTAATAAACGCTCGGCCAGGGTTAGACGCTTACGATATACCCTGCGCTTGATCGTAATCACGGCATTTAATTAAGTAGCTGTGCTCAATACTAAATACCAACAGATCATGTTGATTAAACATTTCATTAGCCATCGTAACAATACCGCAATGCGGATGGCTGTTGGATAACCGCTTCTCTTTTAAGGTGGCAACTGAGCGCAACACATCACCAGGTCGAATCGGCTGACGCATTTTCATGTGATTAAAGCCTAATGCGCTTATTGCGGCAGAGCGCTTATCGGGGTCTTCCATGCCCAAAGCGACCCACATTGCAAACACATGAACAGAAGAGGCAACCAAACCCCCAAACATTGATTCTTTTGCCGCCTCACGATCAACATGAAACGGCTGGGGGTCCCAGCGAGTACCGACCTCAATCACCTCGGCCTCAGTAACCGTGTAACCTTTATTAAAATGCTGCACTTCCCCAACGGCTAAATCTTCGTAATAGCCTAATTTTAATTCTGACATGGCATACCTTTTTGAACATTAATACGGCAGGAAAACTATGCTATCGACCAATCTATCGCAAGCTGATTACTGGCTGTTAAGTATTCATTGGCTGCTGAAAAATGCTGACTACCAAAGAAACCACGATGAGCTGATAGTGGTGAGGGATGAGGCGAGCAGAGAACGCAATGCTTGTGCTGATCAATAAGCCGGCCTTTTTTTTGCGCATAAGCTCCCCAAAGCAAAAAAACCAAACCTCCACGCGAGGCGTTTAAACTCGCAATGATAGCGTCAGTAAACGATTCCCAGCCCTGACCGGCATGTGATCCCGCTTGCTGTTGCTCAACGGTTAGCACGGCGTTAAGCAATAACACCCCTTGATCTGCCCACGACTGAAGACAACCGTGAGTTGGCATAGGTAAATGTAAATCACTTTGCAGTTCTTTAAAAATATTTTTTAACGACGGAGGTATTGGCTGATCATAAGGCACAGAAAAAGATAGCCCATGTGCCTGGCCTTCCCCATGGTATGGGTCTTGGCCTAATATTATAAGCTTGACTGCATCAAACGGAGTACTGTTTAAGGCATTAAAAATATTTTCGAATGCGGGATAAAATGTTTTTTTTTGGCGTTGTTGAAGCGCTAAAAAATGCTCTAATTGATGCCAATACGGCAGTTCAAACTGATCTGATAAGATTGCCAGCCAAGAGGCTTCAAGTTGATGACTTAACGAGTTCACTCCTGTGCAGCCAGCTGATCGTTCATCGCCCGCAATGACGCTAAAGCACGCTCTCGGGTCACCTTTAAATCTAAAATACGCACGGGGTAGTCTTTACCTAACTCAACGCCAGCCTCAGTTAACACCTCCGCGGGTGCCTCCCAGGGTTTGTGACGAAACTTTTTTGGCAAGTTTTTTAATTCAGGCAAGTAACGCACTAAGTATTCGCCCTCAGGGTCAAATTTTTCACTCTGTAATAGTGGATTAAAAATGCGAAAGTACGGTGAGGCATCAGCACCGCAACCAGCTACCCATTGCCAGCCAGCACTATTACTTGCCAAATCAGCATCAACCAAACAGTTCCAAAACCATCGTTCACCGTCGCGCCAGTGTACCAGCTGATTTTTTACTAAAAATGAACCGACAATCATTCTTACCCGGTTATGCATGTAACCTGTTTGCCAAAGTTCTCGCATGCCAGCATCAACAATTGGATAGCCTGTTTTTCCTTGCTGCCATTGCTCTAAGCCTTGGTTGTCGCTGCGCCAAGGAAACGCCTTATATTTTGGCATGAAAGGTTGATCGGGCAACTCTGGCCAATGGTAAAGCAGGTAATAAGAAAACTCACGCCAACCCAACTCTGACTGATAATGGCTCAGATCCTCCTCATTATCGGGGTTAGATTGCAATACTTGAAACCACACTTGATGCGGCGATAGCTCTCCAAAATGCAAATGCGGTGATAACCTTGAAGTGCTGTCCATGGCGGGAAAATCACGGCCTTTTTTGTACCCTGCAAGGCGCCGATCGATTAATCGTTGTAATTTATCGTGAGCAGCGGTTTCTCCCACAGGCCACGCTGCTCGAATACTCGCATCCCATGGGATCGAGGGCAACAGAGAAAGGTCATCGAGAGATGCCGAAACAAGCGTTTTAGGTCGGGGCATATAAGCTATTTTTTTAGGCGCCGGTAATGCCTGCCGAATACGATCCGTCGCACCTAGGCAGCCGCGTTTAAAATAGGGAGAATAAACTTTATACGGGGTGCCGTCCTTTTTAGTGATTTCCCATGGCTCCCAAAGTAAAGAACCATTATGACTGCTCACGTGAATGCCTTGCTCAGTTAGCAAGCTTTTAATTTTTCTATCGCGGCTAATACGCCATGGTTCGTAACAACGATTCCAACAAACAGCGGTCGCACCAAGTGTCGCAACAAGCTCAACTAAAATAGTTTCTGCGTCACCGTTAAAAAAACACAACTGACCATCCAACGATTCGTTTAACGACGCTAGAGATTGGTGAAGCCATAGGCGACTGGCCTCACCCATAGACCATTCACCACTATTTACATCATCTAAAATATAGATTGGTAATACATCGCCCGCCTCAACTGCCGCCAGTAAAGCCGGATTATCATGAATACGTAAATCTTGTCGGAACCAAACAATGGTCTTAGCTGATGACACGATCAAACCCTCTTGTACTTTGCCTATTCTTATTTCATTGACGGCTGCGCGTTAAGACGGCTAGCCCAAGATAATACCACTGGAAAAATCACCGCCCAAAGCAATGCAATAATTAACAGTGATCTGAGTTGTGGCTCCGCTAGCGCAATATCAGATAACTGGCAACCAGCAAAATAACTGGTCGGACCCGATATAAAACCGACCAAGATCGCTAGTATTTTATGCTCTTGAAACCACATAAAACAATGATTTAGCGTGGTTGCAAACATCAGCCATAAGCAACTTAACCACAGCGGAGGAAATATCTTTTCCGATTCAGCCGTCAGAATACCTGAGGAAAACAACGCCGTATCAACAAACCAACCTAAAATGAAAACCTTAATCAGCAAAGGAAATTCAGACAAATTACGGCTTATGAAAAAGAAATGCAGTAACAAAATCGCTGCACTTACTGCCACAGCGGCAATGTCACCAAAAATAACACAAATCAGCCAGGCGACATTAAATAATGATGCATTAATCACTGATTTCACATTCACCTCGCGTTAAAGGCGACGATAGGCTGGTTTAGCCATGAGTATTTGGGCTGCAGAAATAGCTCTTTCACGAAAACCGCCTTCACAGTAGCACAAATAATATTCCCACATGCGGATAAAACGCTGATCAAATCCCTGCGCCTTAACTCGGTCGAGTTTTTGAAAAAACTGCTCGCGCCATTTTTCTAAGGTGTAAGCATAATCTAAGCCAATGTCTTTTAGACTAATCATAGTCATATCAGTATCGTTAGCGACATGATGGGCAATAATATGATTGGACGGCAAGCAGCCACCAGGAAAAATATAGCGCTGAATAAAATCAACTGTACCCAACGCTTGATCATAACGTTGATCTGCAATAGTAATGGCCTGAATTAACATCAGGCCATTCGGCCTTAACAAATGGGAACAACCTTTGAAATATTCACTGAAAAATTGGTGGCCTACCGCCTCAATCATTTCGATGGAGACTAATTTGTCAAAACAGCCCTCAAGTGTTCGGTAATCCTGCATCAATACGGTTACTCTATCAGCAAGGCCCGCAGCAGCAACACGCTGAACGGCATACTCATACTGCTCTTTCGAGATGGTTGTTGTGGTGACGCGGCAACCAAAATTTTCGGCGGCGTAAACGGCCATACCACCCCAGCCAGTGCCTATTTCCAGCAAATGATCATCTGCCGATAATTCTAACTGCCGACAAATGGATTCTAATTTTGCCAGTGAAGCTTGCTCTAATGTAAAAGACCGCTGCGGAAAGACCGCTGATGAGTACATCATTGTAGGATCTAAAAATAAACTAAAAAAGTCATTGCCAAGATCGTAGTGGGCAGAAATATTGTCTTTCGAGCCCTGCAAACTATTACGCTTAGCTCGATCGATGATCCAGATGCCTACGCGACTAAGCCAAGAACGTTCAGCATCTAGATCTTTAACGGTTTGCATATTAACCACGAAAAACTGTATTACCTTTACTAAATCAGGTGTCTGCCAACCCCCAGACATATACGACTCACCGGCACCGATGATACCGTTAAACGCAACCGCAGAAAATAGATCATCATTGACTAACTCTATTTCAGCCGTAAATGCTGACTGCCCTGATTGATCGCCATAAAAACTGACCTGGGCATTATCCACTATTTTTAATCGGCCAACTTTCATTGTCGACAGATGCTTCAAGACAATTTTTTTAGCCCAAACTTGACTTGAAAAAAAACCACGAAACGACTCAATTTTAGAAGCTCTGGTGAGCTGCTGGCCTCTACTACTCATACAAATTGTACCTTACTATGCTTTGTTAAAATTGACGATTTTTATATTATTTATCTTTTTTCTTGTGGTCGATGATTAAATATCTTCAGACCTTTTAACCATAACTTTAAAGCTTGCCAATGAATGCCTAAAAATACTTGTAGCGTCATAAAGGGAAATCTTAATAGTAAATTATTTAATGACTTGCCACTTAAAGTCTGACGTTTAAAATTGACTCCAGCATCAAAAACTTTTTCACTGTCTTGAAAATTAGTTAATTTAAATGTTAATGTTTCTGCTGGCGAACTTCCCTGCCACTCATATTGCATATCCATCGGCATAAAAGGTGACACATGAAAGGTTTTATTGAAAGAAATCTTCTGGCTATTAACGTTGGTATCGCAAGGTAACACATAAGATTGCTTTTCACCCCAAGGCGTATTTGTAACTTCAAGCAATACAGCTTCGAGCTTCTCACCACCAATGTCAAAGCAATAATAACAGCTAATTGGATTGATAATGTATCCCCAATAGCGAATATTTGCTAATAAACGAATAGGCCCTAACGGCCTAACACCAGTATTTTGTTCGACTTTTAACCTAACAGATTCATTAATACTTAATGCCTCAGAACCAAAAAAATCCGATCGCTTGAAGTGCGCCAAGGAGTACTTGCTTTTTGACCAAAATCGACTTAACGAGAAAACTTGATCCAGTTCAGCAAGGTCTAAATACAACATAAATACATGGTATTGAAAGGCATGACTTTTTGGGGATAGGCGCCGGTGCCAAACATTGCCAGTGTAGATTGCACTTTTCATAGGTCGCTGTAAATCAGGGTTGTGTGTCATACCAGTAAGTTTGAAGTTTTATCGATTGAATGATTCACGAATTATCTAGCTTGCCGTCGATAGCCTCAACAATTCGTAATGCGCTCGTAACACCATCTTCATGGAAACCATTTGCCCAGTATGCACCACAGAACCAAGTTCTATTTTTACCTGCCAACTCTGACCAGCGCATTTGAGCTTGCATTCCCTTCAAGGTGAAAACAGGATGACTATAGTTAAACTTGCCGAGTATTTTATTGGGTTCAATTAATTCGGTTTGATTCAGGCTAACACAAAATGTATGTGGTGAATCAATGGTTTGCAATAAGTTCATATTATAGGTTAACCGAGTCATTTGACCCTGTCTCGAACTGTCAGTGGCGTTGCCAAGATCGTGATCAGCTGATAAGCGATAATTCCAACAAGCCCAAGCGCGACGGGATTTTGGTAACCGACCAATATCAGTGTGCAAAATAACTTCGTTACTTTGGTAAGGTATAGCCTGCAAGATATCTCGTTCAGCTTTAGTTGGCTGGTCGATCAACGCTAAAGCTTGATCACTATGCGTTGCAAATACCACCGCATCATAATGCTCTTGCTCTCCCTCTGAGGTAGTAATAGTGACGGCAGCATCATTACGTTCTACAGAAGTGATCGTACAATTAGTTTTAATACAATGCAAAAAACTACTGGTTAAAGGCGCTAAGTATTGTCGTGAACCACCTTTTATGACTCGCCATTGCGGTCTATTAGTCACACTCAATAAACCATGGTTTTTAAAAAATCGTACAAAAAATAGTAACGGAAAATCAAGCATAGACTCAACGCCAGCTGACCAAATAGCTGCACCCATAGGAATTAAGTAGTTGGTTGAAAATTCATCGCTATAACCATTTGCGTCTAGGTACTGCTGCAAAGTTACGTTTTCTGCGATATTGCCGGATTCTAAATCTTCGAGTGACTGTTTATTAAAGCGAACGATGTCCTTTAACAAACGCCAAAACTTCGGTTTGAATAAGTTTTTTCTTTGTGCGAATAGTGTGCTTAGACTACTGCCTGCATATTCAAGTCCATTAA
Organism: Cellvibrionales bacterium UBA1963; assembly: GCA_002336035.1. Classification (GTDB taxonomy): domain Bacteria; phylum Pseudomonadota; class Gammaproteobacteria; order Pseudomonadales; family UBA7434; genus UBA7434. The sequence goes on along the minus strand of DDED01000002.1, from coordinate 2,980 downwards.
TGTCATTGGCCACACTAAAACTCATATTAGTAGGCTGAGTTTCGACATTTAGTTGTTTAAGCAATCGGATGAAATTCGGATAAGTCCAGTCATTATAAACAATAAAACCCGTATCAATTGCGTGCTTCCTGCCGTCTAAATTCACATCTATAGTCGCGGTATGTCCACCGATGACAGATGAAGACTCATAAACAAATACATCGTGATTTTTTTTTAAGTAGTAGGCGGCTGTTAGGCCGGATATGCCGGCACCAATGATGGCAATTTTCATAATAAACCTTTGTAAAGCCGAATCAAACTCACGTTGTGGGGGGGGGTTAATACCACCTGTTTATTAGCATTGTATTACGTTTTAACGGGGGTTGCCCTTCGATTAAGCCGATACCATAAGCGAGGAAAAGCAGCCGCTAAAACTAGAATACAGTAAAGCCTTTTTGGAAATTGCACTTTAAATTTTCGCGCATCAATTCCAATGATTATCCTCTTTGCTGCTTGCTCTGCCGACATAATAAAAGGCATCGAAAAGTCATTGCTGCCTATCATCGGAGTTTCAACAAAACCAGGGTTGACCACCGTGACATCGACCATTTGATTAGCCAAGTCTAGGCGAAGGGATTCAAGGAGGTAGTTGACCGCTGCTTTTGATGAGCCATAGGCCTCTGCCCGAGGAAAACCAACAATCGCAGAAAGACTGGCTATACCAACAATTTGCCCTTTACATCCCGAAGTGGCTACAGCGTCTCTAAGCCGAGGCAATGCGACAGCAATACTGTTCACCATGCCAAACACGTTAACATTGTACACTCTGCGAAACAGATCACTGGTCACTTCACTGTCTTCAACATACTCACAATGACCTGCATTCAGAATAGCGAGATCCAAGCCAGCGAGTTGATCATCAATGGCTTGACCCATGGCATCACAGCCTAAATCGTCGCTGACATCCCAAGCAAAGGTCGTTATTTTATCAGGGCAATGGCTAGCAACCGCATCGAGTTTGACTGAATCTCGGCCAGAAATGAGTACCTGATGACCCGCTGCTGAAAATTGGAGCGCCAAGGCTTTTCCGATGCCTGAACCAGCACCTGTGATCCATATTTTCTTGATGGTTGTCATTTTAGCCATAACGATCTTCACATGTTGCGCTTTTCTTAAGCGTGTTTGGCGAGCATTAAAACCGTTAAAATATAGCGCAAATTATCCACCGCCGCCAGCGAACAGGGCTAAAACATCAAGACGTCAAAGTTGGTCAGCGATGCTAGCCTGCAAGGCGAGCCTTGATCTTGAGGAGTATTCGCCCTAACAGTGGAACATGTTCATACAACATGGCACCTAAGTCAAAAACATCTTCATGGTAATCAATGCGGTCAGAGAAGCGAATATGCGTGATACCTCTAACGGTGATCAATTTGCCATTGCCCAAATTACGATGCTTGAATAACATATCCCACTTAATAGTGGCACTGCCTTTACTCACCCAATGTTCGTGGTAGGTGAATTCACAGCTTATAACGTTGCCATACATTGAATCCATGTAATCACGGAGTGCGGTTAAACCTTCAATTTGATGAAGAGGGTCTTTAAAAGTTACATTTTCGGAATAAACTTCGTCTAATAAGACTTGATCAGCGTTGGCATCTATCTTACCGCAAGCAGCTTTGGTATTATCTAACCTGCTGTAAATGGATTTAAAGCGTTGAATAAGCTGCTCGGAAGAAATTGTACTATCATCTGATAAGCCCTTGATTGAACTAACATTTGAGGGCGATGTAGAAACGGCTGTTGAATTACTCATAATTTATTATTCTCAAAAAACATGATGACAACGGCTTAATTGCACATATCTAGCGAAAAAAAAGCAGATATTCAGGGATATTACGCAAACAGATAAATAGCGGATCATCTCTGTTTTTTCCCAAGCACACGCATTCATCGGTTCAATCGTCAAAAATGAGAGTGAGTCACAGCAGACACAGTGATCCAGCCTGCACTTAAGCCCGTAAAATAGAGTATTGTTACAAAGTCCCTACATTTGTAATCGCCCTATTCATTCGCGTCGAGGTTGGATTTCGAAAATGATCAACTCTTCATTAACTGCTGCCGGTTACCACAGCGTCGAGGGTAACGCCTCAGTCAGTCAAAAAAACCATGCTAATGGCACTATTCGCCAGCAAAAAGGGTATATGCAATCTACTGATTCAACCAAATCAGCAAAGACAGATGACTGGAGCCCAGTCCTGATTAAAATTGCCAAAGACCGCGACCGCGCTGCATTTGGCAAACTTTTTGATCACTTTGCACCCAAAATAAAATCCTACGGAATGATGTTGCGCTCACAACACACTTCGCCGCAAATGGCTGAAGAATTAGTGCAAGACGTCATGCTAAAAGTGTGGCTCAAGGCACATTGTTTTGATGTCAGTAAAGCCAGCGCCAGCACATGGATCTTTACGATCGCCAGAAATTGCAGAACCGACTTCATTCGCAAAGCAAATCGAACGGATACGGAATTGTCGGCCGATGATCTTTGGCCTATGGCTGAAGAAGAAGGGCCTTATACGTCTTTACACCAGCGCCGTATTGAGAAAAATATTCACAGTGCTGTTGCCCAACTTCCCCCTGAGCAAGCCGATGTCCTCAAGCGTATTTACATCGAGGGCAAGTCACACTCTGAGGTCGCAGCCGCTACAGGTTTACCATTAGGTACCGTCAAGTCACGGGTACGATTAGCCGTGGGTAAACTTCGAACCTTACTTTAACCCTTAATTATAAAAATTAATAACAGGTCAGTATTTATGAGTAATTTTCACCCAGACATTAACTGGTTAACCGATTACACCGCCGGCACATTACCAATGTCGCAAGCACTGTGTATTTCCGTTCACTTGTCATTCTGCCCAGAGTGTCGCAAGCAAATTGAACAACTGAATAGCCTCGGTGGCATCATCTTTACCAACGCAATTAATGACCCGGGCGAACC
>DDED01000026.1 GCA_002336035.1 Cellvibrionales bacterium UBA1963 | reverse complement strand
AATAGCGCCTTTTCTACACGGTAATTTGGCTTATCACTTAGCACTCTGGTATTATTCGCGGCCATTGCCAGCCGTGTGCAGCAAAATTGCGAAATCAAACGCTATCATTATCCATCTGACGAATAAAGGTAATCAATCATATGAGCATTAACGATATCCCTGCGGGTAAAAATATTCCTGATGAAATCAACGTAATCATTGAAATTCCGGCTAACAGCGACCCAGTAAAATACGAAGTTGATAAAGACACCGGCGCCCTTATGGTCGATCGTTTCATGGCAACCGCTATGTTTTATCCTTGTAACTATGGCTATATTCCTAACACCCTGTCAGAAGATGGCGACCCATTAGATGTGTTGGTTCCTACTCCCTACCCACTCATTAATGGTGCGGTTATTAAATGCCGTCCAGTTGGCGTACTTAAAATGGAAGATGAATCTGGCATTGACGCCAAACTCGTTGCCGTGCCGGTTGATAAGTTATCGGTAATTTATCGTGAAGTGCAAGAAGCCACTGATTTACCCGCATTGCTATTACAGCAGATCGAGCATTTCTTTGAGCACTACAAAGATCTCGAAAAAGGCAAGTGGGTAAAAGTGCAAGGCTGGGCTGATGCCGCTGAAGCAAAAGCAGAAATCATTAAATCGGTTGCAGCAGCGAAATAAAGATTGCATTTTAATCAAAAAACCGGTGTTTGCCGGTTTTTTTTTGACATGGAACCAACCCCGTCACCGTGCAAAAAAGCGCATTTCTAGCGCGCACGACCATTCGCTAGACGCTTTGGGGTACGCCTGGTAACCCGCTTTGGCATGGCACTCAATAGCTGCTTATACAGCTTTGTTCCCTTACCAATCACTTTATGCTTAGCAAACGTATCAACCGCTTTTTTCCACGCCAAGTCTTTACCGTGCGCATTAATAGAATAACTTGTGCAAATAATCTTTGCATCGACATCAGAAGCGATGCCAACTTGAAAAATAGGGGTTTCTGTCCCACTTTTTTCTGTTTTTAGTAAGTAGCTAATGCCTTTTACCGAGCCATTTTGATTAAAGCACCGCAGTGCCTTATTTGCTTTTTTTGCCTTAATTTGCAAATAAAACAATTCTTCATCTCTTTCTTGTGCCAGGCCGTGAACTTTATTTCTTGCCGCGCCCTTTAGTCGTTTGCCTAACATTTTTAGGCTAAAATATTCTTGGAATAACTGTGCGTCTACTGTTCGTCTAACCCTGTAACCGTAAAAAGCATCATTATCTAAAAGCTTTACACTCACTATCATTCTCCCTAAACGATTATCAGTGATTTTATGATCAAGTCTACTAGCAAGAAAATTAATCGGTGAAAAATATATTGACTATTTCACGTTTATTTACTTTGCCATATAAATCAATCAATCAATCAATATGAAAATAATTTTACACTGGCTAAGTTTTTTTAAGCGCCGTGATAATTAGGTGATATTTATCACCATAAACTAACGAATAGAGACTAACGATGAAGGCCATAATTTGCCATACAGAAATTGTAAAAGCATGCAAAAATAGCTGGGCATTCTCACATTCAGCGCTGGCTAAAATAACTATGAATAAAAATAACTGTTAGCTGCCGATATCTTGATCCATCGAAAGAGAAGGTGCCTGATCCGAAGGCTGGCCAACAATTTTAGCTGGCACACCTGCAACGGTTACATGAGCAGGAACAGAGGTTAATACCACACTACCCGCCCCTACTTTTGAACCATTACCGACAGTAATATTGCCCAACACCTTCGCGCCAGCACTGATCATAACGCCGTCTTTAATGGTGGGATGACGTTTGCCTGCGTCATTTCCCGAACCACCGAGCGTTACGCCGTGAAGCAATGAAACGTTATTACCGACCTCAGCTGTTTCTCCAATCACCAGCCCGGTGGCATGGTCAACCATTAAGCCGTGACCTAAACGCGCAGCTGGATGGATATCGCAGCAACATAAAAGACTGACTTTATGTTGAATGTAACGCGCCATTGATCGTCTATTTTGATGCCATAATGCATGCGCTAACCGCTGTGACTGAATGGCCAAGAAACCTTTGAAAAATAAAAACGGCCGGCAGTAATTATCACAGGCCGGATCTCGTTGATAATACGCCTCCATGTCGTGGAGTGCAGCGTCAACTATGCCAGAGTGCTGAGTTAAAATTGATAAAAACAAACTGTTTAATGCCTGTGCAGGAACGGTTTCATTACCCAATTGAGCGGCCAAATGACAAGCCAACGCCGAAGCAAAATCATTATGGTCAATAATATTCTTGAAATAGTGATCGGCCAACATAGGCTCAGCTTTTGCTAACTCGGTCGCTTGATGATGAAGCCTTGTCCAAACCGATAATGAATCGTTCAAAATTAAAATCCTGAGTAATGAATCAGTGATTAGCTTAGCCAGTATTGATCGTTTAGCCAATGGCCGATGCGTTAATAAATCGCGTGAAAATCTCATCCAAATGGGCTAAAACGGTTGACTGTAGCTGCATCTCCGGTTGCGATTCAATCACCCGGTACAATGCATCACGAGTTAATTCTTGTGAGAATAGCCCAGCACTGGGTCGGTGACTGAGGTGCCACCGTTCTGCTGCTATGCCCATTGGTTTTTCGCTCTGACTTAGCGCCGTCGTTATGTAAGGGCGATAAAAACCAAAACTTTGCTGGTTTTCTATTCGCTGATCTAACCAATCGTGCAGCGCCGCAAAAACGCCACCCGGCTGGACTTCTTCATCATTGAGTTGAACGACATAATCATCGGCGACCGCAGATCGATCATAAACATCGAGATCAGTGCCCCAATGATGTCGCGAACCACCCGGCAAGGCTGACCAGCGCAATATTGCGAAAACTAAATCAGTTGGGCTCAGAGTATCCACTGGCAGAGGTTGGCCTTTGCCGTCATAAACAGGGCGAATGCCGGTTGCCTTTTCATTCCAAATCAATAATTGACGACTAAAACTTCGATATGCACTGGCAATGGCTAAGTCAAACCCTGCTTGCGTCGCATTAAACTGCAGTGAAGACCAGTCATCCACTGCATCAGGGTGCAAAAAATACCCGTCAAATTGAATGAGGGCAGCGTCATCTTGGCCTGTTAGTTGCGCAAAATTCATGCGTTGATCGCCTTTTCGTTCAAGCATTAAACCGCCCGTTAAGCGGATTAAAATCAATACAGCTAGATAATAAGCCAAGGACTGTTAAAAAAGATAGTTGTTTTGACCGCTAAGATTGCGCGTTTTAGTGATCGCACCTGCGCTTGCACAGGGTATAATCATTCAATAAAAGCTATGCACCGCCGATATCAACTCATATTATTGCAGAACAAACAATAAAGGTAACCACTGTGGACTCATCTTCAACAGATTCAACCTTAACTCAATCAGCCTCGACTGCTGGACCGAACGGCACATCCAATAAGGTGTTATCGACACAGTTATGTGAACTGCTCGGTTGCCGTTACCCGATTATTCAAACGGCGATGGGTTATGTGGCCTTACCTGAACTGGTCGCCGCCACATGCAATGCCGGCGGCTTTGGCTTTTTAGCCGCCGTGACCATTCCGATTGAAGAGGTTGAAGCCGCTGTCTTAAAAACGGCTTCGCTAACGAATCACCGTTTTGGTGTGAACTTTCATATGTTTACCCCTGGTGCTGATAAAATTGCCGACATTATTCTTAAGCATAAAGACAAAGTCGCCGCCGTCAGTTACGGTCGCGGCCCCAACCCGGAAATGATTGCCCGCTTTAAGCAAGCCGGTATTGCACTAATTCCAACCGTTGGCAAAACCCAGCACGCTATTAAGGCCGTTAAAATTGGCGCCGATGCGATAGTGGTGCAAGGCGGCGAAGGCGGCGGTCATACCGGCTCGGCGCCGACCAGCATTATTGTGCCGCAAACCGTTGATGCAGTTGATGTGCCCGTGATAGCCGCAGGTGGTTTTAAAGATGGTCGCGGTTTAGTTGCCGCGTTAGCTTATGGAGCGGTAGGTATTGCCATGGGCACACGGTTTTTAATGACTACCGACAGCCCGGTAGCTATGGCGGCTAAACAGCGCTATGTGGAAGTCGATGATACTGACAAGATACTGGTCACTCATGCGCTCGATGGCATGCCACTGCGTTTAATTCAAAATGAATTACTGGCTAAGCTTGAAGGCCAAGGTCGTGCTCGGGCATTATTATTTGCCTTAATCAATGGCTGGCAATGCCGCAAAATTACTGGTATGTCGATTCTCGACCTACTGAAAAGCGCCTTGGTGTTTCGCAATGATGGACTCACTGCCACGCAAACCTTAATGTCGGCCAACGCCCCCGTGCTGTACAGTAAAACCTGGGTCGAAGGAAAACCCGCTGAAGGCGCACTGCCCGGAGGGCAGATTGCCGCCGCAATTGATGAGCTAGAAAGCTGCGAGGCCGTCATTCAAGCCATCATGCAAGAAGCGCAACAACGCCTTGATGCATTAACTAATTAGTAGAATGGGCCTTTGCTGATGAAACGTTTATGCCACAGCGATGATATCGAAGAAGGCTGCTCAAAAGGTTTTGAAATAGGCGAACAAAAACTGTTTGCAGTAAAAAAAGACGCGGTGATTTTTGTCTATGAAAATCGCTGCCCACATTTAGGCATTGAGCTGGAATGGTTAGAGGATCAGTTTCTTGACCAAGAAGGCGCATTGATTCAATGCTCAACGCATGGCGCACTGTTTACCATTGAAGAAGGCGACTGCATTTCTGGGCCGTGTGTTGGCCAACAGCTGCGCCGCCTAGCCATCACACTTGAGTCTGGCGAAGTATTTCTAACCAATTAAAACCGTAGCAGCAGTGAATTAATTGCCACTATTCACGGTTGGCTTGAACACAGATATCTTCGTCAACAATAAACCATTCATTCCCTAGGTCGCTGAAAAAAATAGGCAGGTATCAGAAACACGGCTGAGACAATCAGCACTCTCAACCGACTATTCAATAAATGCTTTATTGAGTGAGGTGCCTTGCATAATAACGACTTTTTGCGTATCAACCTCAACAGAGCCAGTCTCATATTGTCGCTCCCGAAGGTCAACCGCGTAGACTGAACGTAACACGTTATCAAGCACATACAGCCATTTATAATTGCGGTGAAAAATCATTTTTGATGGGGCAACAAACGGGTTGGCTGAGGTTGGTGTTGTTGGGCCGGTAAGCGCTGAATCTGAGGAAAAATCTAGCGGTGATGTATCAGCAAGGCCGACCTCAAAAACTTTGCCTAAGCCTGCATCCAATAACAGTAAACGATCGTCATTACTGTTTAATGTGCTGCTGTCGCTGTCGTCAAACAACTCCCCTGTCTCAAGCAACAAATCAACAATGTTGACCGCACCATCAATTGTCAAATGTTCTGATAGAGTACCATCACTGATACTGACTTTTTTTATTGCCGTATTTGACGCCACATAAAAGTTCTCACCGGTTTCATCCAGCACCATGGCACGCGCATCGGGCATAGCAGCCAATAGCGTGCGGTCACCAAGACCTTCTTCTAACGCCACCTGAATTATTTTACCGCTTCCGCCGTCTAAGACGAATAAATTCTCACCGAAAGTTAAGGCCGCTATAGGGTCTTTGAACGCTGTATCGCTAGACGACGATGGAGGCAGTAAGGTTCGATTGCCCTGACCAGCTAGCATATCAATCTTAATAACCGAGCCCTGGCTATCCGCTGTTGCTGCATTGACCACGTATATCTCTTGTAGAATTTCATTTAAAGTTATTTGCAGTGAACCACTTGCACCAAAATCTTCACCCGCAAGGATAAGCTTTTCACCCTTGACATAACCAGTGCCTGCGTTCTCAACCTCGATAGCAGTGATATCTAAATCACCATTAACCGTGACGCTAAACTTCGCGCCCATGCCCTTGCCATTACTATTTGAGGAAATATCACTGAAATCACCTTCAGTTAAATTGCTCAATGAAGACGCCGACACGAATAAGTTCGGCCGATCATTGACCGCATACAATTGGCCTGCAGGCCCTAACCTTACAGCAAAGCGGCTAGCAAGCACCTGCGGATCAGTAAACGGCACTTCATCATTGACCAACACCAAAGACAGGCTGCTGAAATCAGTATTGCCACTCGAACCCAGTGTTAATGTATCGCCGTAAGCATAAGACTCGCCAGTAGTTGTGACTTGAATGGCCGTCACTTGGCCGTCGTTAACCGTCAATTCAAACACAGCATCACTGCCGCTTCCTCCCGTTGAATTTATATCGGCATAGGTCCCATCCTCCTCAAGGGTATTCGCGCTGGATAAAGCCGCCAGTAAACCACTGCCGGAAAATCTTAGCTCACCATTACTCCCTAAAATCGTGTTAGAGGTTAAATCATACAAAGGAACGACTGCATTTAAAGCGGGCACTAATTGCTTTACTTCACCTAAGTCACGATCAATCGTATACAGTGCCGATTGGTTAGCGTTACTGACTAAGCCAGATAAACGGCCCATCACATGGTCAGCCGTTAATGCTGTTAATGTGGCGGCCGTATCGCCCTCGGCTGGGGTCGTGGCACCACCTGCTATATAATCACGCTGGCCTTTATAATCTAAATCGCCACTACTATCTTCCGTAGCCACTTTAACCATCACGCCTAAGCTATTATCAACCACCAGCAATTGATTATTTGGGCCAATCGTCAAAGCACTGGGGGACGCAAAGGGATTATCGGTATTAGCCGCACGAATTACAGTGTCATCGCCATCTATTTCGCCTGCATCAACCAGCAACGTTCTAGCACCAGTGGCTAAGTCAACTTCAACCACTGCAGCCAAGACGGCATCACTAATATAGGCCTTGCTATTGTCGGCGCTTAAAGTCACATGTTGAACCCCACGAAAAACGTTGTCGGTATTTGGCGTGATTGCGCCTGATAATATTGAACGAGAAGAATCGAGGCTAACAGAAATGGCAATAAGGCGATTAGTGCTTCTATCGGTAATCAGTAAACGATCGTCGTCAATATCTAAGACGTTTCTATGGTCATAAATTAAATCTCTCGGCGCCCTTAAGGTGACTCCTGACGCTTCATCCGTAAAGGAAACAGGGGGGGTTTCATCAGCGCCGTCACTTAAGCGGATGTAATGAATACTTTTGGTTTTAATATCTAAAATATAGGCAGTAGTAGCCGCTGTCGTTGCATTACCATTGAGTGTGACCGCTATTGGCCGTCCAAATGCATTGCTCTGGTCTAAACCGCTACCATCATAAAACCCAGATCGATCACCCGTAACAAGATCAATTCTTACAATCTGCTGCAACCCACTGTCGACTACCCACGCAATGCCATTGGCATCAAGCGCCATGTCTTCAGGCGCAATGAGGGAGGTGCCTGAACCCACGTTAAGTCCTGAAACCTCGGTCTTTTCGCCGGTCTCTAAGTCAATCGCTAATACGGCCTTTTGCGCCGCATCAACCACTAACGCACGGCCATTTATTGCATCGTATTGCACACCACGCTCGGCCATCCACGAGGAACCGTAAGTCACGCTCCGAGAGATTGACTGACTTAAATCCGCATCGCTGGCTGTAACGTTAATGCTATTTTCGCTGTCAGCGGTCATGCCAATCACATCAAATTGATATCGATTTTTCTCATTCGGTAAGACAGGATCACCTATCGCAACATCATTCAAGCTGGCCGTCACATTTGTCAGCGCATTGGATACACCTAATGCGACGGCATGAACCGTGACGCTGTCGCTGGTTGACGTTGAATTCGAAGGCGGGAACGTGACGCCTACCACTGGCGAATACACAGCCTGTTGACGGTTATTGTCACTGCCGCCACAGGCCGTTAGACCCATCACTACTGCTAGCAAGAAACTAAACTTCACTGTATTTATTTCGTTCATTGGTAGGTGATTCCTATTGGTTTTCTCAGTAAGGCGAAAAGATGAAGTCTGGGAAGTAGAAGTTACTGCATCCCTTTATACGCGAAATTTAAATTATAAGCGCTACAGCTCAAAAATACGTTGCATTTTTTCGATGGCAAACGTTATGCGCTCAATATTGGTAGTAAATGCAAAACGCACCATGGTATCACTTCGATAATCACCAAAATCAGTACCTGGTGTCAAGGCAATGCCATGTTCCTCAAGTAAAAAGTGGCAAAAGGTCTGACTGTTGTGGCCAAAGCGACCATTAAAACGACTGATATCGGCATAAATATATAATCCACCTTCCGGGTAATGCGGAATCACAAAACCCATCGCTTCTAAGGCAGGCAACAGTAAATCACAGCGCCGCTTGAATTCATCTCGCCGTGCATCCAATAGTTGCCGCGTCGCTGGGGTAAAGCATTGCAATGCTGCATGCTGGGCCATTGTAGACATCGAAATAAATAGATTTTGCGCCAATTTCTCTAAGCCTGGCAAGGCCCACTCGGGCGCTACTAGCCAGCCTAAACGCCAACCGGTCATGCCAAAATATTTTGAGAAACTATTTACCACAAACGCCTGATCAGTTAATTCCAAAATAGATGTGACCGCACGAGTGGCACCTTCAGGCCTAAAATCTAAGCCGTGATAAATCTCATCAACCACTAACTGGCCCTGCTGCTGTTCAACCGCCGCCTGCAATGACACTAACGCCTCACGACTCAGCGCCGCACCCGTCGGGTTCGCGGGACTGGCCACGACTGCGGCGACGGTGTGCCTATGCTCATCGCTGTCACTGCGCCAATGCTGCTTAACTAAGTCAGCCGTAAGCTGAAAGCCATGCTCAGGGCCAACGGGCACTAATTGCGGCGTGCCCTCCATCAAGCGAATAAAGTTCGGATTGCAAGGGTAGCCAGGATCCGTCATTAATACCGCTTGGCCTTGATCGACCAGTAAAGCCGAAATTAACAGCAGCGCCCCCGAGGCACCGGGCGTAATCATAATTCGTCGTGGATCAATGTCGACGCCATAGTCACTCAGGTAGTAATTAGCGATTGCCTGACGTAAAGCCCAAAGACCATTAGCGTCGCTGTACTGGGTTTCACCCCGCGCTAGTGCGGCCATGCCAGCCTCAACAATATCAGGGGCCGTCGTGAAATCAGGCTCGCCAGCTTGCATGTGAACGATATCGCGACCCTCAGCCTCTAGCGCTTTTGCCCGCGCCAACATTTCGACCACTTGAAAGGGCTGTATATCAGCAACACGCTGGCTAATAGGCGGTTTCATTTCGCGAATATCCAATAGTTAACGACTGCAACAATCAAAAAAGGCCAATAAAACAATGGCTCATCAATGATTATTGCTCATGTCTTTATTCTACCCCATTCATTACCGACCCGTGAACACAGCTATTATTAAGTGGATGATTAAAGGTCTAGCGTCCATTAACTGAAAAAATAGGTCTTACAGACTAAATATCTATAGCTTGCGCGAAGATTTTCTGCTAAATTCGCACCGCTTTTAAAGAAGGTGGTCTATAACGAGCAAAAATGATCTTAAGCACACCGTATAGATCTTTTTTTGCTCAACGCCACCTTGCATCACCGATTGATCGAGAGACTTTCAATATGGCGCGTAAGAAAAAAAACAGTTCAGAAACCTTTCAAAACTTCACCCCTTATAAACCTAAAAAAGGTGAAGCGTACATGGGCGAACTTCAAAGGAAACATTTCAAATCAATTCTGATAGATTGGAAATCACAATTAATGGAAGAAGTTGACCGCACGGTCACCCATATGAAAGATGAGGCCGCCAATTTTCCAGATCCCGCTGATCGCGCCACACAAGAAGAAGAATTCAGCCTTGAACTTCGAGCGCGCGACCGAGAGCGTAAGTTAATCAGAAAAATTGATGCAACGGTTGAATTAATTAATAGCGACGATTACGGTTTCTGTGATATCTGTGGCATTGAAATTGGAATTAAGCGCTTAGAGGCTAGACCCACCGCAACACTGTGCATCGACTGCAAAACTCTGGACGAGATTAAAGAAAAACAGCAATTGGGTTAACCAATAACACCGTGTGGTTAATGATTTGTCTGAGTGACAGAACGGTTGATTGTTCTGCCATGTTGTAAATCTGCTCGCCATTCGGAATAATGGCTCGTTATGCAATCCCTATCATCTCAATCCTATATTGGCCGATTTGCCCCGTCACCCACTGGGCCGTTGCATGCTGGCTCACTGTATGCCGCGCTAGGAAGCTACCTTGACGCTAAAGCCAATCATGGCCAATGGCTTTTAAGAATTGAAGATGTTGATACCTTACGAAATGTCGAAGGCGCCAGTGAGGCTATTATTGAGAGTCTCCGTTCCCATGGCCTACATTGGGATGGCGAAGCACACTATCAAGCCAACAATAACCGTTATTACCAAACCGGTCTGGATCAACTGGCCATTAAAGACAGCATTTTTTACTGCAACTGCACACGCGCTAAACTGCGAGCGTTAGGCGGCCCCTATCCTGGATTTTGCCGCCTTCAAAAAAAAGTCATGTATACTGATGCCACTAAAAATAAGCCTGCCAGTCACGCGATTCGCCTAGCCTGTGGTAGGCAAAAATATCACATGAATGACCGAGTTCTCGGCCCGCAAATATTTGATATGAAGGTGCTTGGGGATTGCATTTTAAAGCGTCGCGATTCCTTATTTGCTTATCAACTTGCCGTCGTCATGGACGATGCAGCACACGGTATTACACATGTGGTGCGAGGCGCAGACCTTTTAGAGTCATCCGCTTGGCAAATTGCCTTGCAGCACTCCCTCGATTTTCCTCTGCTCGATTACGCTCACTTACCGGTCATTACTCTGGCTAATAGTGAGCAAAAGCTTAGTAAGCAAACCGGTGCCGCGGCTTTAGATAACACATGTGCCCGTGAGAATCTTCTGCAGGCATTGCAGCAATTAAGGCAGCCGTTGCCCTTTGATGCTGAACAATTGCCCATTGAGACATTATTAATTTGGGCCATTGAACATTGGAATATTGAACATCTGCGTATGGGAAAAAATAATTGACAATAAAATCAATGATGTAAAGGGAATAACGTTACAAATGCATGCCGTGAATGAGATAAACATGCTCAAGCGCAGTGAAAAATATTCGCATTTTTTGTTACAAAGGGTTACATTTGATCGATATTTTATTTGCTCAAGCCGTGTATCACGCAAGCCATCTTGTTAAAATGCTCGGCCAGCAGCCAACCCCGGACACTCTAGCCTATGCCAAGTAATATCACCGCCAATCTAGACGCCGTTGAACCCGCCAAAAACACTGAAGATAATCCCCCAATAGCGGGCATGATTGGCACTAGCCCGGCCATGCAAATCGTCTACTCAAGGGTGCGAAAAGCAGCGCCAACGCGCTCTACCATTTTAATACACGGTGAGACAGGTTCTGGTAAGGAATTAGTCGCTCGCGGCATTCATGAAGCCAGTGACAGAAGCAAGCAACCTTTTATCGCTGTCAACTGCGCGGCCATTCCTGAAACATTGATTGAAGCCGAATTATTTGGCCACGAAAAAGGTGCGTTTACCGGTGCCGCCAGCAAACGCTCAGGGCTTATTGAAGCCGCTGAAGGTGGCACTTTATTCTTAGATGAAATTGGCGAGTTACCCTGCGAGGCGCAAGCGCGATTGCTGCGCTTTATTCAAGAGAGCGAAATTCGTCGCATCGGCTCAAATGAATCACAGAGAGTTAACGTTAGATTAGTCGCCGCGACTCACCGCAATCTTAAGCAGTTAGTCAATAAAGGGGATTTTCGAGCTGATTTATACTACCGAATCAATGTGGTTAAAATTGAATTACCCAGTCTTAGGCAGCGCGGCAGCGACTTACTTGACATCGCAGAATATTTATTAAATAAAGCCGCTATTCGCCATGACAAATCAGGCTTACACTTAATGCCTGAAGCCATTCAAGCAATTAATGGTTATTCATGGCCTGGAAATGTCCGCGAACTGGAGAACATCATTGAACGCGCAGCGATCATGTCTGACGGCTTAGCGATCAATCAAGCAGATCTTGAAATAGACCTAGACGTATCCAATTTTAATGATGCGGTGAACGCCACCTCACCACGACCGTTAATTGGTAGCTATGCCGATCTTTATCAGCCTTCCCAACACCACCACAGCAGCAACAGGGACTCGATGCCGGACCCCAATGAAGACTTATCATTAGAGGACTATTTTCAACGATTTGTGATGGACAACCAAGAGTCAATGAACGAAACCGAACTGGCGAAAAAACTAGGTATTAGCAGAAAATGCCTTTGGGAGCGTCGTCAACGATTTGCCATACCTAGAAATAAAGCCAATTCGAAGTAAATCACGCAAAAACCCGCTAAGTGCAACCTTAATAAGGCTTATCGAGGTCTATTTAGGCCCCATCAAGCACCCGTTATCCAAGCCAAAGGAATAATCGTTACCATCAAAGGTCACGGGCCGGATAATTTGTGGAAAAGTAACACTTTCGAGAGTCAATGTGTAACACACGTCAACTGAAAACACAGAAGAAGCGGCGCGAAAATATCCAAGTTGTTGTTTTATATATTAAAAATAAAGTTGGCATATCACGTGCAATTACTATGTCAATAATAATAATAATACCTAGCAACAAATAATAATAATAATTAGACGCTAACAATAAAAATAATAAACCAACTACAACGAGAACAAGGCCTGGATGGGGAGTTTACTCCCCATCATCATTCTCTTTTATTCCGATCCTCATCCGCTGTAACCTCTTTTACTGCCACAGTCTATGGTAAACTGTTACCATTAAATTGATCTCTACGCTTATGTTTTAAAGCAATCTGCCTTAACAATGCGCTATAACTGCTCGAGGTTATACAATTTAAAAATGGCTAATTATCGTCATTATCGATTAAACGTAGCTTAGCTAATCAATTAGGATTTACATGCTCAAGCAGTTATTCAAATCATTAAAGGGCAAGAAAACAAGCGCTATTGCTGTGCAAACGCCGCTTGCGGAATCGCCCGTCACCATCAGCCGAGACGAGCACACTATCTCGCGCAAACAAATCAGTAAGAATGCCCTTAATGTGATGTATGAACTCACCCGAGCTGGTTACCAAGCCTATTTAGTCGGCGGCGGTGTCAGAGACTTGCTGCTAGGCTTATCTCCTAAAGATTTTGACGTGGCGACCGATGCAACTCCAGAGCAAGTTAAGCAGCATTTTAGGCGTGCCCGCATAGTGGGTCGTCGCTTTCGAATTGTGCATGTGCGATTTGGTCGAGAAATTATTGAAGTCACCACTTTTCGTGGTAACCACAACCAAGCCGATGACGGCAAAACCCCTCACATCGATAAAACGCAAGTCAACGACCAAGGGATGCTTCTCCGCGATAACGTGTATGGCTCACTGCATGATGATGCAATGCGCAGAGACTTCACTATTAATGCACTGTATTACAGCATCGAAGGCTTCACTGTTCTTGATTACGCCAATGGAATGCAAGATTTAGCCGACAAAAAAATCCGAATCATTGGCGATGCAGCACAACGGTATGCTGAAGATCCCGTCAGAATGCTAAGGGCCATCCGTTTTCAAGCTAAATTTGATTTCTCCCTCGAAGCAGACACCGCTGCACCCATAGCGCAACTTGCGCCCTTGTTGAAACAAATTTCAGCACCCCGACTGTTTGACGAAGTGCTGAAATTATTGTTGTCTGGCAGCGGTAAAAAAACCTTTGAACTGATGGAAGGCTTCGGTTTGTTCGCTCCACTTTTTCCAACCACAGCTAATATTCTTAGCAAAGAAAGCAAACCCGATAAGGTCTTTCATTCATTAATTATCTCTGCACTAGCCAACACTGATCTGAGAATCCAACAAAGCAAACCGGTTACCCCAGCTTTTCTTTATGCTGCACTTCTATGGCCTAGCGTCTCAGTTATCAGCGAACAATATCAACACAAAGGTGAACCGCGATTCAGGGCGCTGCAACTTGCAGGTCACCAAGCAATTGATGAACAAATGCCAGTCATTGCAATTCCAAAACGGTTTAGTATTCCAATGCGTGAAATTTGGACCCTGCAGCATCGCTTAGAGACTGCTCATGGCAAACGGGCCATTGGGGTATTGCAGCATCCACGCTTCCGCGCAGCCTACGATTTTTTATTATTGCGGGAACAAAGCAGCCAGACGACTGAGCCTCGCGGACTATTCTGGACCAATTTGCAAATAGAACACCCCCTCAGCACTGACCATGCCGCCATTGATAAGCCGCGCAGACCGCGTAGACGGTCAAGAAAACCTCGTGAGAAAAGCCAGCGTGACACACCCTTACAGGATTAAAAAAATGACCGTCAGCGGCGATGTTAAACAAGTCTTCTCGGCATTTATTGGCATCGGAAGTAACCTTGACGTACCCAAGGGACAAATTTTCCAAGCCATTACTGAAATAGCCCAATTAGACGATACAACACTGTTGCAGCAGTCATCACTTTACCGCAGTACAGCCTTGGGCGCCGATAAACAGCCAGACTACCTTAATGCTGTGGTCGAGATAGCCACGGCGCTTAGCCCGCAAGCACTGCTTGAGGAATTACAGGCGATTGAGCATCACCACGGCAGAGTGCGTAAACAACGCTGGGAGCCAAGGCCGCTAGATTTAGATATACTGCTCTATGGTAATCAGCTAATATCAACAGACACGCTAACAGTGCCTCATCCAGAAATGTTGAAACGCCATTTTGTCCTTTACCCTATGGCTGAAATTGCGCCTGTTTTAAACATTCCGGGAGCTGCAGATATCAAGGTATTACTTCAGCAATGCCCAATGGCAGAGTTGCAAAAAATAATCGACTAAGCACAATAAATAACAGCGTCAATCAATGCGCTCTTAACATAAACAACCCAATAATGTATTAACTCGAACCATGGCTAATTTAGATAATTTACTCAACGAGCAAGCGCTAAACAATAATAGCTTAACGATTGCTCAATTAATTAAAGGTCGAGAGATTCCTCGCTTTATTACTATTGAGGGCTCAATTGGCGTAGGAAAAACTACGTTAACAAAACGGCTCGCAGAAAGTTTCAACTATGAAACGATGTTAGAACGGGCAGAGGAAAATCCATTTTTATCTAGCTTTTATAAAAATCGTCGCCAAAACGCCTTAGCGACTCAGTTATTTTTTTTATTTCAACGTGCCCAACAAATTCAAGATATGCGGCAACAAGACTTGTTTTCGCCGGTTCGAATCTCTGATTTTCTGATTGAAAAAGATCGCTTATTTGCTCGTGCTAATTTAGATGACAATGAATATAAATTATACGAGCAAGTGTATTCTCAAATCACTATCGATGCACCTAAACCTGACCTGGTGATTTATCTACAATCGCCGGTTGATGTGCTCATGGACAGAATATCGAAGCGAGGAAGAAATATCGAGCAATCCATCGACCGCAATTATCTCGAGTTACTTAATGAAGCGTACAGTGAGTTTTTTCTCTACTATGACGACGCTCCTTTATTAATTGTTAACTGCACTGAGATTGACTTCATTAACAATGAAAATGATTATTTAACCCTGATCGATTATCTTTTAAATGTCCGCAGTGGACGGTACTATTTTAATCCTACTATATTTTCATAGTGACCTCACTGCTTACTCTCACCGACAGGAAGCCTAGCTTTGAAAAATAATATTCACAATCTTCGCCAACGAAAAAAAGCCAACCAACCATTCAGTATGGTCGCCGCTTATGACGCCACGTTTACAGCTGCATTAAATCATGCAGGCATTGAAGCGATCTTAATTGGTGATTCGCTAGGTATGGTCGTGCAAGGTCATACCAGCACATTAGCCGTCACTATTGAGCAAATGGTTTATCATACTGAAGCGGTCGTTAAAGCCAATCAACAGTCAGTAGAGCCAGCCCTAATTATTGCCGACCTGCCTTTCATGAGTTATGCAACGGTAGAATCAGCACTGATGAACGCAGCCATGCTGATGCGTGCTGGTGCAAATATGATTAAACTTGAAGGCGGGGCTTGGCTAGTAGAAACGGTAATGCGACTGGTCGAATGTGGCATTCCAGTCTGCGGTCACATCGGACTTACGCCGCAGTCAGTGAATAAATTCGGCGGTTTTAAAGTACAGGGCAGGCAGCCTGAGCAACAACAGCAATTATTAGCAGACGCCAAGCAACTCGACAAAGCAGGTGCTGACTTTATTGTGCTTGAATGCATCCCGGCAGATCTTGCATTAACGATTACCGACAACGTATCTTGCTCGACTGTCGGCATTGGCGCAGGCAGTGTTACTGATGCACAGGTATTAGTTTGTTACGACATGCTAGGACTGAGCGACAACCCTGCGCGTTTCGTTAAAAACTTCATTTCAGCCACTGTCAGCGAAAATCCAATCGCCAATGCTTTTAGCAGCTATAAAAAAGCAGTAGAAGAAAGAAGTTACCCGGGAGCCGAGCATGAATATTAAAAAAACTTCAAAAAATTTTTAATCTCTTTGGTCATAAACATAAGACTCCATTATGAAAACGTTCTCTCAAGCAAACGAATTACTAGCTGACATTAAAGCTAATCACAATGGTCAGATAAAAGTAGCACTTGTACCAACGATGGGGAATTTACACTCGGGGCATTTACAGCTTGTAAAGCACGCCCATCAAGTAGCTGATATTATTGTCGCAAGTGTGTTTGTAAACCCAATGCAATTTAGCGCGTCTGAAGATCTAAACAGTTATCCACGAACGCTAGATGATGATATTAAGAAACTCATAGTTGAAAAAACTGACTACCTTTTTCTTCCCACTGTCGACATCATGTACCCTGACGGACTAAAGAATCACACTAGCATTAACAATCAACACCTTAATGATATGCTGTGCGGAATTTCACGACCAACACACTTTCAAGGTGTTTGTACAGTAGTCAGCAAATTATTTAACTTAGTTAGACCTGACGTAGCCGTTTTTGGTGAGAAAGATTTTCAACAATTAACCATCGTTAAAAAAATGGTGGCCGACCTATGTATGCCTACTCAAATCATAAGCGTAGCTACCGAAAGAGCCGGAGACGGCTTAGCGCTTAGCTCTAGAAATCATTATTTGACTACTGACCAAAGAAAGATTGCGCCGCAACTGTATGCGACTCTACAAGCAGTAAGTCGATCAATCATCAATGGCGACCGACGCTTTAGTCAATTATGTCAATCAGCCAGAGAGCAACTCAATAAACACGGATTTAAAGTCGATTACCTCGACATTAGAGACCAACATACACTGGCATTACTTGACAACAATGATACAAATAGTGAGGTTGCTATTTTAGTCGCTGCTCAATTAGGTGACACTCGCTTACTCGACAACATCAGAATCAATCTTTAGGCACATCCATATCACCACGGCTTTTTACCCCTGAGAGATTTACATGAGCAAATCCAACATCTACCCTATCAATGCCGATTTTGCAGCAACTGCACACATTAATAGTGATCAGTACAAAGCAATGTACCAGGCGTCTATATCGCAACCCGAAATGTTTTGGAATGTACAGGCAAAAAATTATTTAACTTGGGACAAACCATGGGACAGTGTAAGCGAATATGATTTCAAAGAGGGACAAGCGAGCTGGTTCAAAGGTGGCAAATTAAATGTTACCACTAACTGCATTGATCGTCATCTTGTCGATAAAGCCAATCAAACAGCCATCATCTGGGAAGGCGACGAACCCGATCGACAGCAATCAATTAGTTATGCACAGCTCTATGAGTCAGTTTGTCAACTGGCTAATGGGCTAAAAAAACGCGGTGTCAAGAAAGGCGATCGTGTCTGTATTTATATGCCAATGATTCCTGAGGCCGCTTATGCAATGCTTGCCTGCGCGCGCATTGGCGCTATACATTCAGTGGTTTTTGGTGGCTTTTCTCCCGACGCACTGCGCGACCGTATCCTTGACGCTGACTGCCATACCGTCATCACCGCAGACCAGGGCTTACGCGGCGGAAAAAGTATCCCGCTCAAACAAAATGTTGACGCTGCCGTCAGCGACTGTGGCAACGTCCAAACAGTGATTGTTGTCAAACATACAGCAGCCGAAGTTAACTGGCATTCGCGCGATGTTTGGTATCATGAGCTTACAGCCAGTGTCGATGCGGTATGTCCCGCTGAACCAATGGATAGTGAAGACCCCTTATTTATACTATACACCTCAGGCTCAACCGGAAAACCAAAAGGGGTATTACACACGACGGCTGGCTATTTGCTTGGCGCCGCAATCAGTCATAAAACTATTTTCGACTATCATGAGGGCGACGTCTATTGGTGCACTGCCGACGTCGGCTGGATTACAGGCCACTCGTATATTGTTTATGGCCCACTTGCCAACGGTGCAACAACGCTAATGTTCGAAGGTGTACCCACGTATCCAAGCGCATCTCGCTGCTGGGAGATTTGCGACAAACACCAAGTAAATATATTTTATACAGCACCGACCGCGCTCAGGGCATTAATGTCCATGGGTAATAACTTTGTTAGTCGCACTTCACGTAGCTCTATTCGTTTGTTAGGCACCGTAGGTGAACCGATTAATCCAGAGGCATGGGAATGGTACTATCATATTGTTGGCGAGACGCGCTGTCCGATTGTAGACACTTGGTGGCAAACCGAAACTGGCGCTATCATGATCACTCCTTTGCCAGGTGCAATGGATTTAAAACCCGGTGCTGCCAGTCTACCCTTTTTTGGCATTGAGCCCGTTTTACTTGACGATGAAGGTGGTGAAATCATTGGTGAAGGTTCCGGCAATCTAGCCATTAAGCAATCATGGCCTAGTCAAATTCGTTCAATTTATGGTGATCATCAACGTTTAATCGATACGTACTTTAGCACCTATCCTGGCTATTTTTTTACGGGTGACGGAGCGCGTCGTGATAGCGATGGTTACTACTGGATAACCGGCCGGGTCGATGATGTTTTGAATGTGTCGGGCCATCGACTAGGTACCGCCGAAATCGAAAGCGCACTAGTGCTTCACAGTGATATTGCTGAGGCAGCTGTGGTTGGCTATCCTCATGACCTTAAAGGTCAGGGTATTTATTGCTACGTGACAGCGATGGCTGGCGTTGAAGTTTCTGAGCAATTAAAGGCTGAGTTAGTTAAATTAGTGGCTAAGGAAATTGGCGCTATCGCCAAGCCAGATCTTATTCAATGGGCGCCAAGCCTACCAAAAACTCGGTCAGGAAAAATTATGCGAAGAATATTAAGAAAAATTGCTGCCAATGAAATTGAAAACCTAGGCGACACTTCTACTTTGGCGGATCCAAGTGTGGTTGAAGAGCTGATTAATAATAGGATGAATAAATAATGTCTTTAATGGATTTAATAAATAAAAAAAGCCTCCTACCTTCTGAATCAGAAGCATTGCAAGGCAGAGCAGAAGAAGTAGAGGTTCCTGACGAACATTTTTTAAAAGGAACGCCCATAAAAGGACCTTATCCCGAAGGATTGGATCAAGCCGTCTTTGGCATGGGTTGCTTTTGGGGGGTTGAAAAGAAATTCTGGCTACTTGATGGTGTATACACAACAGCAGTTGGATACTCAGGAGGTTTTACTAAGAACCCAACTTACAGAGAAGTTTGTACTGGAATGACGGGGCACAATGAAGTGGTTCTTGTTGTCTTTGATCCTAATAAAACATCTTACGAAGTGCTCTTAAAAACTTTCTGGGAAGATCACGACCCTACTCAAGGCATGCAACAAGGAAACGATGTTGGTACTCAATACAGGTCTGGCGCTTATGTCTTTAATCAAGAGCAGAAATCAGCAGCTACGGATTCGTTAACTTCTTATCAACAAAATCTGAACAAAAGTGGTTTTGGTGTTATCACAACAGAGATAGAACCTGTTGGACCTTTTTACTTTGCTGAACACTACCACCAACAATACTTAGCTAAAAATCCTGATGGCTACTGCGGAGTTGACGGAACTGGGATCGAATTTAACTAGCTCTCTTCCCATGTAAAATTTTTGCCTTCTTGTATTGCCTTTCCATCATCTGCCAGTTTGAGTAGATGAGCTTGGAGTGACCACTTGGCTATTGGAAAAAGCGATGGGTCAACATCATTGTAAA
>DDED01000006.1 GCA_002336035.1 Cellvibrionales bacterium UBA1963 | reverse complement strand
AGACAAATGTAGCGCATTTATTAGACCAGCCGCACAAATTACGGCTGTTCCATGCTGATCATCATGGAATACTGGGATTTTCATCCGCTTCCTTAGATTATCCTCTATTGCAAAGCACTCAGGTGCTTTGATGTCTTCCAAATTTATGCCACCGAAAGTCGGTTCTAACGCTGCGACAATATCGCAAAACTTATTGACGTCAGTCTCTTCGATTTCTAGGTCAAACGCATTTATCGCCGCAAAAGACTTAAACAAAATCGCCTTACCTTCCATCACTGGCTTAGAGGCAAGCGGTCCAATATCACCTAAGCCAAGTACGGCAGTGCCATTTGTGATAACGCCAATCAAATTACCACGCGACGTATAGTCAAACACTGTTTCAGGTGATTGATGAATTGTATGACATGGCTCAGCTACGCCTGGCGAGTAGGCTAGTGCAAGGTCCGCTTGATTTGATAGGGAAGTGCTGGCTTCAATGTTGATCTTGCCGGGAAATGGGTAACGATGATAATCGAGAGCTTGTTGCTTATTCATTTGAGGAGGTTCCTTGCTTACACTGTGTTTGGTATATGGTCGTGACTAAAATAACGGCTGGAAAAACCCCAAAAGCATGATATATCTCGTTTTCTTATGGCCAAAAAATTCATTGACGGTATCTTCTGCAATGCGCTGCAAAAACATTTTGTCTTGATCTGAAATAACATCAAAATAGTCGTAATCTAAACCAACGGGAGAGGTATTAAAGATAGATGCGAAAACCACACATGACGCTAAATAGGTGCCAAGTAAGCTGGGGTGAGTACCATCAAAAGCTTTGTGCAACTTCAGCTCGGGCTGCTGCTCGTATGCTCTTGCAAAAGCAAGGCCCACCGGAATAACCAGTATGCTGTTATCATTACCAGCCTTAAGGTAAGTATCTTTAATATGATTAATCATCTTAGGGTCATATGCTTTATGAGGTTTTACATAAGCATGGGTCATATACAAGGCAGCTTCACCGCCTTTCGCTCTAATCTTTTTTACCTTCTCTTTAGCTTGACTATAAAAGGCTTGTCGAGAGGTCTCTGATAAAGATTCTGAGCTTCCACCCTGAAGAATAACAAGTTCAAAGTTTTTCTTCAGGCCGATATTTTTTGAATCCAAAAGATGATCAAGATTATGATGTGATAATTTTGAACCGCCAATGGTTGCAGATTTATAGACGGCTAATTTCGCCCTTTCAGGGAATCTTTCTGCCGCCATTCGTTTTACATGATTGTGGAGGCTATCGTTGTAATATAGATAGCTATTACCGACGAATAAAATTCTATTTGGGCTTGTATTGCCTAGCTGCTTCACTTGGCCGCTAGCCAATGCAGAACCACTATGAGCTATAGATACAATTACTAGCATTATTCTAACAAGATTTTTTTTCATTAATACTGCCACAATAAAAGTTTTCATATTTTATTTTCAGACTGCCATTTAGATCGTCAAAAAAAGATTGGTGCCCACACTGTGGCAATCATACTGATAAGTAACACGCTTATAAGATTCAATAAGAAGCCCGCACGAATCATCTGAGGAATCGTTATAAGATTTGAGGAAAATACAATGGCATTAGGCGGCGTAGCAACAGGTAGCATAAAGGCACAGCTTGCAGCTAAAGTGATAGGCACACAAAGTACTAATGGGTCGACCCCAGCCTGAACTGCCATTGCCCCTATGACCGGTAAAAACGTTGCTGTCGTTGCCACATTGCTAGTAAGTTCTGTTAAAAAGATAACTAACATGGTCGCTACTATAACTAATAATAGAACGCCGTGATCAGACAGAGGGGACAGACTCTCCCCTAACCAGCCGGCAAGCCCTGTGCTGGAGATAGCCGACGCTAGGCTCAGACCCCCTCCAAAAAGAATCAAAACTCCCCAAGGAAGACGATCTAAATCCGGCCACGTCATTAATCGCGATTGAATCTGGTCGCCGCTCGGGAGTACAAAAAGCAATAGCGCCCCAGTCATAGCAATGCCAGTATCAGATAACCCATTAATATCGAATAATGATGAGAGTGGCCCCCGTAATACCCAGCCGACAATAACCGCCAGAAAAATTAAAGATACTCGTTTTTCAGGCAAACTCATTTTCCCTATTTCACTATTGAGCTCACTCAAATGGGACTGAGCAGACTGACTTGCGGGAATCTTAACAACAAAAATCCAATGCGTTAGAACATACCATGCTAACGGGAGTAATACAGCACTGACCGGAATACCCACAAACATCCAAGTGAGGAAAGTAATCTCTATCCCATAGGTTTCTCTCATTACGGCTGCAAATAAGGCATTAGTTGGAGTCCCGATTAGAGTTGCCAAGCCTCCGATGCTAGCTGAAAATGCTAACCCTAGTAGCAAAGCTGTTTGAAAATCAGACTTTTGCCTATCATCTAGATCGTCCACATTAGCTAGCACCACCCCGGCTACCGAGAGCGCTATCGGCAGTAACATCATTGTCGTGGAGGTATTACTCACCCACATGGATAGAAAGGCAGATACCAACATGAAGCCTCCAACAAGGCGTCGCCCATTGGTGCCGGTACGCATCAATATCAATAATGCAATGCGTTTATGTAAATTCCACCGCTCCACAGCTAGCGCAAGAATAAAGGCGCCTAGGAACAAATAGATAATAGGATGTGCATATTGTGATGCTGTTTCCTTGACCGATGAAATACCCAACAGATCAAAAGTGACAAGAGGAAGGAATGCTGTAACTGGAACTGGTACAGCCTCTGTTGCCCACCAAATTGCCATCCATAGACCTACGGCGGCAGTGCGCCAAGCGGTTTCCGGCATAAATGATTGAGCGCCGCCAAAACTCATCAACAATAAAAAGATAAGTGGCCCCAATATCTGACCTGCTGTCTGATAATTCACAAGCATTCGAAAAGGTATGGCGGATTTTTCAATAGTCATGATTTTTTCCAATGGCGAATTTAAAAGAATTAGCACTACACGATGGGCTCAGTGGAAACTGAATGCACAGATAGATAAATAGAGGGGACTGCTACGCCGTCCGTGGCGCAACAATCTTTAGTAACCTCTTAACTAGACTCTATAGCCGATTTTTAAAACGACTGAGTCAGAGACATATAGAGGGTTCTACCCAGAACATTATGGATGATATTGTCATAGCCTGGACGGACGTTCTCGCCCAATGTCGGTGGTTCTTCGTCGAGCAGGTTTTTAACACCCATTGAAAACTGCGTTCGATCCTCGAAAAGCCGCATTGAGTACTGCCCATCTAAGGTTACAAGACTATCAATCTGGGTATCCGATTGATCATTTTCGTAGCCATCGATATATCGGAGTTGAGTACTCAACGTATGCACACCTTTCTCAAAGGTCACACCGAGGTTGCCTCTCAACTTGGGCATCGAACGGAACTGATTGGTAAAGTTTCGAGAGCCTGCACCATCAAATTTAGCTGAATCACTGTCGGTTTTGACCTCAAATTTATTGACGTATGTTGCGCCTAAATTGAAGTTGATCGCATCGAAGTAACTAGATGAATCGATCGTATAAGCTACAGATAAATCCATACCATCAGTTTTAACGGAGCCAGTGTTGATAAACTCTGATGTAATTTCAGCCACGGTACCATCGGCACGACGACTGACTCTTGGATCATCAGCAGTTCCGTCATTACAGTCATTTTGTAAGATGGCCTGAGCACCCTCGTCAGAGGTAATCAGATCATCATAATCAAAACTCCAATAATCGAGGCTAATATCGGCTCCTTTCCAGTCCATCACAAATCCAAATGTCAATGAATCAGCGCTCTGAGGCTTAAGGAAATCACCCCCCTGAGTGGTGACAATAGCAATATTAGTGACATCGCGATTAACACACTCTAGCTCACCAGTTACTGGGTTGAGTGACGCAGGGTCATCAATAATTGAAGACTGACTTGAAACGCTCATCTGCCGAACTGATGGTGCTTGGAACGACGTTCCCCAGCTTCCACGTACACCAAAATTTTCGGTAGCTTGCCAACGAATAGCGAGTTTTGGGTCGGTAGTATCTACGGTTCCATAGTCCTCATAACGCACAGCCGCTTGCACTTCAATCGAATCACTGACGGGCAACATGGCCTCGACAAACACCGCGTCAACGTCTTGACCTCCAGCAATTGGTGCATCTTTTCCGTTACCCAAGCCTGAAACATCCAGAGGATCTGGCGAATAGCTAAAGGACTCAGAACGATGTTGCATTCCCGCAGCAACGCCAATGCTTCCACCGGGCAAGGCACCCACTTCGCCTACAAATTTCACTTCAAGTACTTCTTGATCAGCCGTTGATGCGTTGACATTTAAAGTATAGAGGCTATCAGAGACGTCGTCAGAATTCGCAGCAACACTCACTCCATCCTTCGGCGATACTAGAGTAGGATTTGCCAAACGAGTACCAAATGGATTCCAGCTACCATCGAGTAATCTGCTATTGACAACACTGGCGATGTAGTTGAAGGGTCGAGTTTGATCCCGGTCTGATCGAGCGAACATGTAGGAAGCTTCAACACTCCATTGGTCAGA
>DDED01000123.1 GCA_002336035.1 Cellvibrionales bacterium UBA1963 | reverse complement strand
CTCACTGAACCCTTAGATTCTGATGCTTTGTCACGATTAACGGCTGTTCGTTGCTCTGGAGAGAGGCTTTTAAAGCATGGTAAATACTGGGTATCTAACCGTAAGCACATTAGCAAAGTCTGCTATCGAGGAGTCAATCGCAGTTTGAAGAATGTGTTTCAAGAACATGGTGTGCCTGTTTGGCTCAGAGACAGCTATCCCATCGTGTATTCATCAAATAAAATTGCCGCTATTCCTGGATTGCTGGTTGCTGATGATTTCATTACAGTTGATGGTTATCAGTTGGTTTGGTCTTGGACGTGATTGATGTTATTTATCAAGACGACGATCTGTTGTTCGTAGAAAAGCCTGCCAATCTGCTTAGTGTGCCGGGCAAGGGGCCCGCTGGGCAACATTGCTTCACTGCTATGCTGCTGCAGCAGGAACCTGCTTTGAAAATAGTCCACCGACTTGACATGGCCACATCGGGTCTAATGGTTTTTGCTAAACACCACGCCGCACAAAAGGCTATTAACTTGCTGTTTGAGAAGCGACAAATAGACAAGGCTTATATCGCTGTCGTTGATGGTCAAATCGACGCCTCGGGCTCGGTTGATTTGCCATTAATGACTGACTGGCCAAACCGACCTAAGCAGAAGGTGTGTCATCAGCAAGGGCGTGATTCTTTAACTTACTATGAGCCCATCAGTTTTGACGAAGTCATTAACGGCACCCGAATATTGTTATCACCAAAGACGGGTCGTTCTCATCAACTTCGCGTGCATATGATGGCGATAGGGCATGCTATTCTTGGCGATGAGTTTTATGCTAATTCGGTAGCTTTTAAAAAGAGCTCGCGCCTTCTTTTGCATGCTCACAGCTTATCTTTTATGCACCCTATGACGGGTGAACCGTTACTTATCACCTCTAAAGTCCCCTTTTAATCGGTTAAGTTAGCCTTCTAAGCCTGCATGGAGTTTTTTTTAGAGTCACTCGATGTTTTTTTTGGTTTAATTGATAAGTCTTACAGCTATTATAGAAAATGAGGAAAATACTATGGCTATATGCAGAACAGTTGATATGAGTTTTTTTGATACAGCGCCTAAAGTGTTTACCAATACACTTGAAATCGATGCGAGTGCAGGCACTATTTTCGCATCATTTCAGCGCGCTGAAGACTGGCCATTATGGGTCGATTCTATCGCTAATGTTGAATGGAAAACACCGACACCTTTTGGTATTGGCACGACTCGCCGTGTTACGTTTACTAATGATAAATTTGCTGATGAGCTTTTCATCGCTTGGCAAGAAGATAAACAAATGGCGTTCTGTTTTACGGAAACAGATCAGCCGGGAACGCATGCTTTTGCCGAGGACTATCAATTAACAGAGCTACCTGGTGGTCGATGCAAGCTTGTGTGGCGTGTTGCTTTTGATCCTGCAGGGGTTAGTAAATTAATTTTTTTATTGTTCGGTTTTGCCATTAATAAAGTATTTAAAACGGCGCTCGGTGAATTCAAAGTTTTCATTGAGCAAAAGTAATTAGGGAGTAACTTACGGATGATTGATTTTGAAAATAAAGTTGCCGTTGTTACCGGTGCGGCCAGTGGTATTGGTTTTGCCATGGCCGAAAAGTTTTATCAATTAGGCATGCATGTGGTTATGGCCGATATTGAGCAGGACGCTTTGACGGCAGCTGCGAGTCGTTTAGAAGACCCGTCGCGAGTAATGGCGGTTGTTACTGATGTAAGTGATCCTGATGCGGTTGATGCCCTTGCCGAAGCTGCATTTACGGCGTTTGGTACTGTTCACATTGTTTGCAATAACGCGGGTGTCTTTGTTGGCGGTGCTAGCTGGGAATGTTCTGATGCAGATTATCGCTGGCTAATAGATGTGAACGTCAGGGGTATTGCTAATGGTATTCGTAGTTTTGTCCCAAAAATGATTGCAGCAGGTGAGGAGGGGCACATAGTCAATACTGCTTCTATGGCGGCAATGACGACCATGCCTTTTTCATCAGTTTATTGCATGAGTAAAGCCGCAGCGCTCTCGCTAAGTGAATGTTTATTTAAAGAGCTTGAAATTGTTGCGCCACAGTTAGGTGTTTCAGTGTTATGCCCAGAGTTAATAAACACCAGCTTAGCTAGCGCGCAACGTAACCGGCCTGATCAGTATTCTAAGCAAGGTGATCTGACTGATACAGATATGAGTAAGATGACAGAGCAAGCTATTGCAGAAGGGGTTGCTAGCGGAATAGAACCTACCGTTATGGCTGAACGAGTACTTCAGGGCATTAAAGATAGGAAATTCTATTTGCTTCCACAAGACGGCTGGAAAGACGCGGCGATGATTCGACAAGAAGAAATTCAGCAAGAATCAAATCCTACGTTCACATACGTGGAGTAGTGCTTACGACGATGAAAATTTTTTATAAGCTGGCTGTTCGTGACATGATTTTTATCATTATGTTGTTTTTTGCATGGCATTGGTTTGCGCCGGTGTCGGCAAATAATACATTAATGGCTGATTTCTTAGGTGTATTGCTGGGCGGCCTAACAGCCCTTGCATTTCATTTAATCCATGAATGGGGCCACATTTTTGGTGGTTTCATTGGTGGTAGTGAGATGAGTGCGTCGTTGAAGAAAAATGCTATCTCTCTCTTTACCTATCCGGCAGGTGGTAATAATCGACGCCAATTCTTATTAATGTCCTTGGGTGGCTTTATAGCAACAGCGTTGTTGGTTTGGTTTAGTTACACTCAATTAGCGGATGATCAATTCGCTAGCCGAATTGTTAGAGGTTATTCATTAGTTCAAGTCTTTTTAGCTGTCGTGTTAGAAATGCCGCTTGTCATTTGGGCTATTATCGCAAAAGATTTACCGCCACTTGATGGCGAGATTGATTGGCAAATAATTAAGGCAAACATTAAAGCTAAATTTTCTTGATTAATTAATAGGTGTTTCATGTCTTTTAAAGTGATTGTTTGGGGTACTGGGCTCGTTGGAAAAGCGGTTCTTCGAGAACTTCTTACCCATCCGTTATACGAAGTGGTTGGTGTTATTGTTAGTAGTGCTGATAAAAACGGCCAAGATATTGGCGCGTTGCTGGGCTTGCCTCCGACTGGAATTATAGCGTCCAGTGACAGTCAGCAGGTGTTAACCATAGATGCTGATGCAGTTGCATATTTTGGCCCCAGCGCCATCTATGCTGACATTAATATGAAAAACATTACTGCAGCTTTAGTGTCTGGTAAAAATGTTGTTGATACATCGATGGGCGTATTTGAGAATCCGTCCTTAGCGCCGCAAGAATTGATCGGTCAATTGGAAGTCGCTTGTGCGGTGCATGGCAAGCATTTTTTTAGCGCGGGCATTGACCCGGGTTTTGGTAACGATTTATTCCCTATGACTTTATT
Source organism: Cellvibrionales bacterium UBA1963 (assembly GCA_002336035.1). Classification (GTDB taxonomy): domain Bacteria; phylum Pseudomonadota; class Gammaproteobacteria; order Pseudomonadales; family UBA7434; genus UBA7434. The sequence continues at coordinate 8,429 of DDED01000123.1, read as the reverse complement.
GGGCGTTTGTGCGCAAGTTAATTCTGTGCGTACGATTGAGTTTATCGATGCAGGCACGTATCCTGACCAAGAAAGTCTTATTCAGTTAGGCTTAAAGTCCACTGAAGATCAGCAATCAATTTTATCTATGGAAGGCATTATGACGTCCATTTGGGGCGGTCCTTTGTATATGATCGCTGAAGCTGTTGGTGTTGAGATTGAGTCGACGGTTGAACATTATGATCGATGGTTCAGCCCCGAACCGGTAGTCTACTCTTTGGGTGAGGTTGCAGCGGGGGAATGCGCTGCTCATCAGATTCAGTTACAAGGTATTATTGACGGTAAGCCAAAAATCATTATTGACCATATTCATCGCCTTTACCCAGATGCTGCGCCAGACTGGCAGCGTCCTACCATGGACCACGTGCATGCTAATCGGATCGAAATTGACGGCACGCCATCGGTTATTCAAGAAACGGTATTTGAGGACCCCGTGACAAAAGACGGAAATGCGGGCACTTGTCTTGCTACAGGGATGCGAGCGATTAATGCAATACCGTCTTTGTGCGAGTCAAAGCAGGCAATATTGTCGACTAAAGACCTACCACTGATTAGTGGCAGGGGCGTTATACATTGATTAGCGCGATGTACTTAAAAAACTTTGCCGTAATGTTGCGTCTGATCTGAACCGACCGCCCATTGCGCTAGTCTCAGTCCTTGATGAAGCATCCATGACGCCTCTGGCTTTAACACAGTAGTGCGTAGCATCCATAAAGACAGCGACATCATCCGTTTCTAAAAGCGTTTGTAACGCAACTAATATTTGCTGAGTGAGACGTTCTTGAACTTGAGGACGTTGAGCAAAGAATCTAACGATTCTATTAATTTTAGATAAACCAATTATCTTATTGCCTGGCAAATAGGCGACATCAGCAATGCCATCGATTGTCACGAAATGATGTTCACACGTACTGATTACTTTGACGGCTTTTACCTTAACCATTTCTTCAGCATTCATTTTATTTTCAATCAATGAAATCTTAGGAAATTGTTCATAATTAAGCCCAGAAAAAATCTCATCGACATACATTTTTGCAATACGGTGCGGCGTTTCTTCAAGGCTGTCATCAGTTAAATCAAGACCTAACGCCGATACAACTTCTGTCATAGCGTCTTTGATTCGAGCGTATTTTTCGTCGCGAGTGAGTTGCTGGCCACTCAATGGCGTTTCCAAGCCTTTTTCGACGAGTGCGTCTCTAACTAGTTGTGCCTCATTTGAGAGGCGGATGTGTAAAGCTACGTTGTTTTCAGCAATGGCAGTGGATGGCATATCTGAGTTTCCTATACAGCTTTTCTAAGCTTTTAGTGGATGAATTTAAGATTATATTTTACATTATTGCATATGTACAAACAGTTTTACGGATTCTTATTGTGTATGGATCAATTCCGAAACTGAAGATATGTTAATAATCTGATAATAATCATTAATTTAGCTGTTTATCACTCAGTGGGAGAGGGAGCCCATGCTACACCATTGATATGACCGCCACCATCCACAAATAAGGTATTTCCCGTTAAATAAGCAGAGTCCTCACTGGCTAAAAATAAAGCGACCCCCCCTATATCCTTTTCTGGGTCCCCCATTCTGCCTAGCGGAGGGAGCATTGCCGCTGCGTTTTCAGGATTATTCTTCGCGAAATGCTTGTAGGCTTCAGACGCAGCAGCAGGACATATGATGTTGCACCGAATTTGGTGTTGAGCCCATTCGCGCGCTGCCGTTCGTGTGATGGCGCGCAGAGCCTCTTTACCGGCATTGTATTCGAGCGAGTACATATGCGCATTTACACCATTCAATGAGCACATATTTATGATGCTACCGCCGTGAGTCTTCATGTAGGGGAATACAGCTTGCATTGCATAAAAAGATGACATGGCACCCATGCTGAGGCCGTGCTCCATGTCTTCAACCGTTTTTGATTCAAAGCGTTTATTACTGCCTCCGCCCCAAGCGTTATTGACAAGAATATCAACCCCGCCGAAGTTTGTATTGGCAATGCTAATCGCTGACTCTATTTGTTCTTTGACGCACACATCAGTGACCACACTTAACGCTTTGATGCCGTGTTTTTCAAGTGCTTGGGCAGCTGCAATACTGGCTTCTTCATTGTGTTCAGCGATAACAATATTAGCACCCTCGCGAGCAAATTTATGAGCAACACCTAGACCTATACCCATACCAGCGCCAGTGATTAAGGCTGTTTTTTTTGCTAATCTACTCATTGTTTCTATTCCTATAAAGGGTTGTTTTTTTGATTATGGAGATATTGTATCTAAACCTGTGCTGCTATTGGGCTATCTTTCCAGAGTGTAAGCTTACAGATAGAGAGCATACGATTTTTGAAGGCGCTGAATTTTTAAGCCGTAGAGTGCAAAAAACAACCGCGCCAACTTGATTTTTCAAAATGGGTGGCAGTTCAGATTAACTCTTTGCTAGCCCCTCATTAACACATCATAATATTGGTATTATACTCATTATTCGTGCAGTTACTAAGGTGATAGTCGATGAAGTTCTTGTTTAAATATTCGAATATTCAGTGTATTTTTTTCAGTTTAGGGTTGTTACTTACTGGTTGCTCAAAATACCAAGACCCCAGTCTTGATCCGTTATTGCTAGAAAAAAATACAGTTAAGAGCCCCGTCGTTAGGTCTGAATCACGCAAAATAAACCTTATTAACGATGTCTTTTGGGGAGATTTACATATTCATACTAGCCTATCTTATGATGCCTATACTTTTGGCGTTACTGCTCTTCCAGACCAAGCGTATACGTTTGCAAAAGGAGGCACTATTGAGCATGCGTTAGGTTATCCGATTCAATTATCTAGACCTCTCGATTTTGCAGCAGTAACTGATCATGCAGAATGGTTAGGTGTTGCTCGTCATGCCAATGGTGCCCTAAGCAATAATGAGCGCTTAAAGAAAATTATCTCGAGTGGTAATCCGCTAGCAATAACACTCAATTATTTTAAAACAGTATTCTCTCAAATGGGAGATATGCAATCGCGAATAGATAATTTTGGTAGCTTGTCTAATAAATCAATAACTGATGCGGCATGGCAGCAAACTATTGACAGTGCAGAGCGACACAACTCACCGGGAAACTTTACAGCATTTATTGCCTATGAATGGACCTCAATGCCTAATGAAAATAATCTTCATCGAAATATTATTTATCGAACAAATAATGTCCCTGCAAGACCTTTTAGCGCCTTGGATTCTGAAGACCCACTGGCGCTATGGCAAGCATTAGAGCGTCAGAGAGCGCATGGGCAAGATGCGATAGCAATTCCTCATAACTCAAATTTAAGTAATGGCTTAATGTACGGCATTAATGATTTTAATGGTAAGGCAATTACAGCGCAGTACAGTGCACTCAGGTTACGCAATGAGCCCATCAGTGAAATCTTTCAAGTCAAAGGTGCATCTGAGACACACCCGTTACTCTCTGACAGCGATGAGTTTGCCGATTTTGAAATACATGATTTACGCTTAAGTGCGGACGGTACAAAAAGTCAGGCAGAAGGCAGTTATGCCCGTGATGCGCTGAGGAGGGGTCTCGAGCTCGAGGCGCGCACAGGGGTCAATCCTTATCAATTTGGCTTTATCGGAAGCAGTGATGGTCATGGTGCTAGTGCTCCTGTCGAGGAGGATAACTATCACGGCAAGCTTCCAATGGGCGATGGTACAGCGGGTATTCGTCTGGGTAAAACGTTAATGTTGCCAAGCAAGTATAACCGAGGCGGTATGTGGAGCGCCATGGGATTGGCCGCTGTTTGGGCAAAAGAAAATACGCGTGAATCTTTATTTGAGGCCATGCAATCCAAAGAAACATACGCTACTTCTGGACCTAGGATCAGGTTGCGTTTTTTTGCTGCTCAGACTTTTCCTGATGGGATGTTGATGTCTGAAGATTGGCTTGTAAAGGCTTATGAGTTTGGCGTTCCTATGGGTGGCCAGTTACGTAACGTTGACCAAGGCAGTGGGCCTGACTTTATTATCTCAGCGCAAAAAGATCCCTTAGGCGCCAACCTTGATCGCGCGCAGATCGTTAAAGTTTGGCTAGATGCGAACGGTAATAGTCATGAAAAAGTGTATAACGTAGGTGCCGCAGGTCAACGAAATATAGGTGATGACGGTCAATTAGCTGCCATTGTTTCAACCGTTAATGTGCCGTCAGCAAGTTACCTTAACTCAGTCGGTGGGGTAAGTATTTTTGTGCGTTGGCAGGACCCTGATTTTGATCGGCAACAAGCTGCGGCCTATTATGCGAGGGTAATTGAAATACCGACTCCTCGCTGGACGACGTATGACGCGAAAACGTTGAATGTAACCGCGCCAATGCCCCAGTCCTTACAAGAGCGAGCCATTAGCTCGGCAATCTGGTATGATCCTGACTCTTTGTGAGGGGCAGTTAATTTTTTACTGCATGAATCAACGGGCAGTCAGTAGGAAGTCTTTTATTATGCATAGCATTGTGAGCGTTAAACGATCATTTTATCTCTTTTTTGTGGCGGGCATTGTGATTTTGTTAACTGCCTGCGACGATGTGATTACCTCTATCGACAGTTCTGGTGCTAATAGTATTGCAAGGTTAGTTGATGGCGAGCATCGGAGTGAGAAAAATCGTCTGCGCAACCGTTACCGCCATCCAGCAAAAACGTTGAGTTTTTTTGATATTAATGCTGAAATGTCAGTCATTGAAATATCGCCAGGCGGACTTTGGTACACTGAGATTTTGGCGCCTTTTTTAATGGAAAAAGGGCGTTATGTTGCAGCTGGCTATGATGCTTCGCTGGCTGATCAACCTCGTTATCGTTATCGTTTGACGCAATCGATGATAGACCGGTTTGATCAACAAGTTGAGTTTTTTGGCAAAGCTGAAGTGGTTGGTTTTTCCCCGCCACAGAGCCTCTATTTAGGTGATAATAACTCTGTTGATAGAGTACTTACCTTTCGTAATACCCATGGTTGGGTTCGAGAGAAGGTTGCTGAACAAGTGTATAAAGCCTTCTATGATGTCTTGAAGCCAGGTGGCGTTCTAGGCGTTGTACAGCACAGAGGGCCTAATGCATCGCTCGCCAGTGGCGGTATGAGTGGATATTTGACTGAGGCCGCTGTCATAACAGTGGCTGAAGCAGCGGGCTTTGTTTTAGAGGCACGCTCTGAAATTAATGCCAATCCTAAAGACACTGCTGATCATCCTAGCGGGGTTTGGACATTACCGCCTAACTTGCGTTTAAAGGAAGTTGATAAAGAAAAGTACTTAGCTATAGGTGAAAGTGATCGGATGACATTGCGTTTTAAAAAGCCATAAATGAATTTACTCGGCAAGTAATACAAAGACACCGTCAAAATAAGCAGCGGTCTCTTTATGGTTTCCGCTCATAATTTGGCTGGTAAGCGATAAAGATGTTTTTCCGGTTTTTTCATAATGCGCAAAAAAACCATCCCATTGCCGTTCTATGGGAATGTTACACGTCGCGCGAATAATAGTTTCGTCGCAGGGGTGTCGATACCGGATTTGCCCGTCTCGAGTCACTATATTTGGCTTGGCAATTTTCTCACTGCACTTTAAAAACATCGTTCCCCAGCAGGCAACTAATGCTATGTTGTATAAGCAGCCGCCGAAGGCTTTACCGCGGTCGTTTTGGTTCATGTCGAGTGGTGCGCTAATGATTAACTGCTTATCATTATAACTTTCAACCTGTATCTTAGCTGCGCTAATTGCCGGTAAATGTTCAGTAATGAACTCGTCTAAAAGATTGTTAGCCATCGATCACGCCTTAAAGTTATGTGTTAACTGCTGCCATTCTTTGCACTGCGCAGAACCTGTGATGAATTATTGTCAACTAGCGCCAGCTGTCAAGCATGAAAGTGTTTAATTATCCCTAGCAAGCGTGAATAGCGCTGTAAATTGACTTGACATTTAATCGGCATTAACAGCCAGTTTTTTGATGACTTCTAGGTTATAATAGAATTTATAGCACGGCATCACTGTCAATCAGTTTGCATTCTTATCTTTTTGTTGAACTCTTTTATGTCCAAACTCTTCACCGAAATAACATCACTAACAAAATTGGCTCTGCCCGTTGCCTTATCACAACTTGCGATTATTGGCATGGGTACAACTGACGTGTTGCTAGTTGGACGTGCAAACACAGACGAGTTAGCTGCGTTGAGTCTTGGTAATAATATTTGGAATCTGGTCATTTTATTTTTTTTTGGCATCGGTTCTATTACCCAGGCTTTGATTGGTCGTTTTTACGGCGCAAGTGATATTGAGGGCCTCCGCAGCCAGCTTCACCAGTCTTTATGGCTTACGTTAGGTTTAGGCATATTGGGCTTACTGTCAATTTTATTAGCGGCCAAGCTTTTACTGTTTGCAGGGTTTGATCCAAAAATGGCAATAAGAGCCAACGAGTACTTATTGGCTATCGCTTGGGGGGCAATTCCAATGGTGATGTTGCCGGCTCTGCGCGGCACTTTAGAAGCCATGAGTTTAACCCGTGCTGTACTGTGGATTAATATCAGCATTTTCCTGGTAAATATACCGCTTGATTACGCCCTTATTTATGGCCTTTATGGGTTGCCTGAGCTTGGTGCCGAGGGTTGTGCATGGGCAACGGCTTCCTTACTTTGGATTGCCTTGTTTGCCAATTTTGCGATGCTGAAGTGGCACCGTTCTATTCGAGATCTTCATGTGTTGAATTATTTTCAATGGCCAATTGTGCGCAAGATACGCGCTACTTTTTTGTTAGGTTTGCCAATTGGGTTTTCAGTGTTAATAGAAATGAGTATGTTTTCTGGTGCTGGAATGATGATTGCTTATTTTGGGCCTGTTGCCGCTAGCGCTCATTCAGTTGCGATTAGTATTGCCTCGGCCTCTTTTATGATTTATTTAGGCTTGGGGCAGGGAATGACTATTCGCGCATCACAGCAATTAGGTGCAAACGCGAACGAGGGAGCCTTATACAGTATTAAGGTCGGTATTATGATAAGCATGTGCTTAGCATTATTAATGTCGTTCTGTTTCTTGGCTTGGCGTCAGCAGCTTGCTAGTTTATATAGTCAAGATTTAGTGGTCATCAACCTTGCGGTAAAACTATTGTTGTTTGGAGCAGTTTTTCAGTTGGTTGATTGTTTGCAAGCTGTGTGTATTTGTGCCCTACGTGCTTACCAAGATACTGCCAGTTCGGCTAAGTATCAGGTGTTTGCTTATTGGTTGGTCGGGCTGCCCGTCGGTGTCCTTCTTGGTTTTCGCTTTGACATTTCAGGTCTCAACGGTGCGTCAGCTTTTTGGTTTGCAATGCTGTTGAGCTTGACTCTATCGTCAGCATTAATAGCGAGGCGCTTAATTTTAGTCAGTGCCGATTCGACGAGAGTTAACGGGCAGGTTTACAGCTCAAAACTCTGAAGTTCAATTTGCTGTCCCTCTATTTTTATACACCAGCCTTTGGTATCCCAGTCACCTAATACATAGCGTTTTATTGCGGTTTTCTCAGCGCTATAAAGCTGATGGATGGCAGGCCTATGAGTGTGACCATGAATCAAAATTTTGACTTTGTGTTTTTCGAACGCTTTCACTACTTCATCTTCAGTGACATCCATAATATCGTCAGCCTTTGTTGCGTTAGCACTGCGACTTTTTTCTCGGAGCATGGCGGCGATAGCGCGACGTTCTGTCAAAGGCTTTGCAAGTAACGTTTGTTGCATGTTTGGGTCACGTATCATTGATCGAAAGTGCATATACTCTGTGTCAGCTGTGCACATACTGTCGCCGTGCATAAGGAGAATAGATTGTCCGTAAAGACTAATTACTGAAGGGTCGGGCAATAATATGCAACCAGAGGCATTTGAGAATCCACTGCCCATCAGAAAATCCCGATTGCCAACCATGATGAAGACTTTTACCCCATGCTCAGCAAGAAACAACAATTGCTGTTGAAGTAGTTGTGCAATAGGGCCATCGTCATCATCGCCAAGCCAAGAATCACTCAAGTCTCCAAGAATGTACAAGTGTTTTGCGTGAATGGCCCGTTGCGTACAAAAATTGACAAAAGCTTGGCTGATATCCGGACGCTGCTCACACAAATGGATATCAGAAATAAATAGGCTATGATCTGTTTTAATGGATATCGCCATCAACAGGCCTCCGCCATTTTACGCTTCGACGCTAGCAGACTCAATGACGATAGGACTAAGTGGCACGTCTTGATGATGCCCACTTGAACCCGTTGCAACGGCTTTAATTGATTCGATAATATCCATACCGTCGACCACTTTTGCAAACACTGCGTAACCCCATCCTTGTGCATTCTTTCCGCTGTGGTTTAGAAATTCATTATCAGCGATATTAATGAAAAATTGAGAGCTGGCTGAATGGGGGTCAT
>DDED01000136.1 GCA_002336035.1 Cellvibrionales bacterium UBA1963 | reverse complement strand
AACCACCTGAGCAGTGCCTGTTTTTCCTGCCATACGGTAGTTGATTCCGCGGCCGATTGCACGAGCCGTACCATTTTTTGAATCATGAACCACCGCTTCCATGCCATCAATAATTTGTTGCCAATGCGATTCTTTGATATCTCGTGCTAAATTTAAAGTTCCGTCAGCCAAGATGCCCTTTTGGACGCTAGCACCATCATTTAGATTGATGTTATTAACCGGTTTGACTAGCTTTGGAATAGGCTGATAACCACGGTTAGCAATTGTCGCAGTAGCCACTGCGAGCTGTATCGGAGTCGTCAGCATATAACCTTGCCCAATGCCTATATTTAATGTCTCTCCGGGAAACCAAGGCTCGCGCTTTTTATTTTTTTTCCACTGCCTTGAGGGGAGCAATCCGCTGCGCTCACTGGTTGAGTCTATGCCAGAATGGACACCTAACCCGAATAAACTCGAAAAATCATGAATATTATCGACACCCAACCGGTAAGCTAAGTCATAAAAAAAGACATCGCAACTTTGAGCAATTGAATCATGTAAATTAATCCGATGACCATGCCCTTGTCGCTTCCAATCGCGATAAAATCGCTCGTCATTTGGAAGCTGGTACCAGCCTGGATCAGGAACAGTAGAATCGGCGGTAATCACTTCATAATGCAATCCAGCCAGACCAATGATCGGCTTAATGGTAGAACCTGGCGGATACTGACCCTGCAAAGAACGATTAAACAACGGTAAGTCAAGCGAGTCTCTGAGCTTCGCATAGTTAATCGTCGAGATACCTGTCACAAACGGATTAGGATCATAAGAAGGGGTGCTCACCATCGCGAGAATGCCGCCCGTATTAGGATCTATTGCCACAACAGAACCTCTTCTACCTGCCATTAATGAAGTGATCTTTCGCTGCAAATGTGCATCAAGATAAAGATGAAGGTCGACACCAGGCCGAGGCTTGGTCTGACCTAAAATACGCAGCACTTTGCCGTGCGCATTCGTCTCAACTTGCTGAGAACCTACTTGGCCATGCAATATTGACTCATAAAATCTCTCGACACCAAGTTTTCCTATATAGTCGGTCGCAGCGTAGTTGGATTTGTCATTGGCCAACACTGAAAACTCGTTTTGATCTGCAGCATTAATACGTCCAACATAACCTAATACGTGGGTAAAATTTTTGGTTTGCGGATAATGCCTAACTAACTGTGCTTTTATTTCAATACCTGCCAAGCGATATCGGTTAACCGCAAATCGACTGATTTCGTCATCGGTCAACCGAAACTTTAACGGTACCGCTTGATAGGGAGTTCGACGGGTAAGTCGACGCTTAAACTTTGCAATGCTGTTAACGTCAATATCAAATAACTGCTGCAAATCTGACAGCACTTGCTCGAGATTATCGACACGCTCTTTAACAACGACCAGATTATAACTGGGCTGATTGTCCGCAAGTAAAATCCCATTTTTATCGAAAATAAGACCACGCTTTGGCGCAATCGCCTGAACATGCACACGATTATTTTCTGACTGCGTGACAAAAGCTTGATAGTTAAATAACTGCAAATCAGCATAGCGAACAGCTAAAACAGAGAAAAATATTAATACCATAGCAATGGATATATTTAGTCGGCGATGAAAGATTCGCTTTTCGTTATCACTGTCTTTTACTGCCGAGTAGTTTTGCATAATAACTATTGTACCCAATCAAGTGAATCTGTCACTCCCTATGGTAAGGATGTCCTTCACTCACGCTCCATGCTCTGTACAGTTGCTCAGTAACAATAACGCGAACCAAAGGGTGAGGGAAAGTTAACGGCGATAGCGACCAACGCCATTCAGGACTTTGTGACCTGACTGATTTACTGCCCGTTACTTTTGAGTCAGCAAAAACAGAAAAATCAATTCCATCAGGCCCACCAATTAATAGACAAACATCTCGACTATTTAATTGCCAACCGTTTAGTTTTTTTGCCAACAACGCGGTGCTAACCGATTCACCCCGCTCATCCAACACCACAACGTAATTCTTATCGGGCACGGCCGCCAATAATTGCTCAGTCTCTTTGCGACGAATTGCATCGATGGATTGATTTTTACTGCGTTTTTGTGCTGGCAGCTCAATTAATTTCAGCGACAAATCTTTTGGCATCCGCCGTATATATTCATCACAGTTGGCATCGACCCAGGCAGGCATTTTATTACCGATAGCAAGAATAGTTATCTGCATGATGACACCTGCTTTATGCGGCTATAATGGCTTTAATGTCCACAAGCTCTCTAAATCATAAAAGTCACGTGTGCTCGGCAGCATGACATGCACGATAACATCGCCAAAATCAACTAACACCCATTCAGCGGTATCATTTCCCTCTGAACCGATAGACTTAAAGCCATTCTTTTTTGCCTCAACTTCGACATTATTAGCCAAGGCTTTAACATGCCGATTAGACGTGCCGCTAGCAATAACCATCCAATCAGTCACCGTCGAAGATTCGGCAACTGACAAGACCGTAATATCATTGGCTTTTAGATCTTCTAAAGCAGTAACAATCGTATTTTTTAATTTTTTATTACTCACAGTACCTTTATTAACTCCTGAATGTTATATCGCTAACGATATAATTTTTGTTGATGAATATAATCCAACACCTGCGGTGACATAAACTCTGTTAGCAACGTCGATGGTGATAACGATTGCGACAATTGCTCGCGCAATAAAGTTGACGACACCGGGTATGGTGAAAGAGAAGCGATGGTAATTTGCCCGTAAGGGGCATCAATAAAATCAACGGCTTGATTAACTCTTTGCCTTAACTCAGCAATTTTAATCGCTTCAATCGACAGTGTATTCGCTCGTTCAATCACCGCGACATTGGCCAACGAAAAGATAGTTTGCCAACGGTCCCATCGGTGTAATTGAGCAAAAGCATCACTGCCTAATAAAAATATTAGCGTGGTTTGCTCACCAATTTCTTGGCGAATTTCAGTGAGGCTATCGACCGTAAATGATTTTCCTAAGCGAGATAACTCTCTATCATCAACCTTTAATGACGACTGCTTTTGCAATGCAAGGGTGAGCATGGCTAACCGTTGCTCAGAATTTGCCATTGGTCTCTTATCATGCGGGTGCCGCTGGCATGGCATAAAATAGAGCTCATCCAAACCCTGTTGTTCTAACAAGGCTTCGGCAGAACCAACATGACCAAGATGAACAGGGTCGAAAGTACCGCCGAAGATACCAATTCGTTTAGTGCTTGCTGACGGCTTATACCGGTGAGTTTGCAACGTTAGGTCCGAATCTGCCCGCTGCCTAGTACCACAAACTTTTGTGACGTTAAGCCTTCGAGCCCTACGGGGCCACGGGCATGGATCTTATCCGTAGATATACCGATTTCCGCACCTAAACCGTACTCAAAGCCATCGGCAAACCGTGTCGAAGCATTAACCATAACTGAGCTTGAATCAACCTGACGAATAAAATCCATCGCGCGCTGATAATGGTCCGTCACAATTGTTTCACTGTGCTGTGAACTGTAATGATTAATGTGTTCTATCGCCTGGTCAAGACCATCGACAACTTTAATCGCCAGAATAGGCGCCAAATATTCTTCGTACCAGTCACTGTCAGTCGCGTCAACTAAGGGCACAGTATTATCGGCTTGAGTAATCAACAATTTACTCTGTTCGCAAACCCGGAGCTCAACTTGATGGGCATGCAAGGCAGCGGCCAAACGCGGCAAAAAGTTAGCGGCAACCGCGCTCGCCACAAGCAATGACTCGGCTGTATTGCAGGTTCCATAACGCTGGGTTTTAGCATTAACTGCGATACTCAAAGCCATGTCAAGATCGGCATCGGTATCGACATAGACATGGCAGTTGCCGTCGAGATGTTTAATCACGGGCACGCGGGCGTCTTGACTGATGCGTTCGATTAGCCCTTTGCCGCCCCGGGGCACAATCACATCAACATAGTCTGGCATGGTGATCAATTCGCCAACCGCGGCTCGATCACTGGTTTCAACCACTTGAACGGCGGTTGCGGGTAACTTCGCATCAACCAGCCCCTCGCAGATACACCGTGCGATGGCTCGATTGGAGCGCAGCGCCTCTGAACCGCCTCGCAAAATCGCGGCGTTACCTGACTTAAGGCATAAACTAGCCGCTTCAACTGTCACATTTGGCCGAGATTCATAAATAATGCCGATCACCCCCAGGGGCACGCGCATTTTTCCTACTTGAATACCGGACGGTCTAGCGGTCAAATCGGTCAATGCGCCGACCGGATCAGCCAAGGCCGCCACCTGCTCAATACCTTCGAGCATGCTATCAATTCTTGCGGGGGTCAACTCCAAACGGTCAAGTAAAGCCGGCTCTAAGCCACTTGCATGGGCTGCCGCCATGTCTTCAGCGTTGGCGGCCATGAGAGTTTCTCGGGCCGCCTGAATCCGTTGTGCAATGGCTAATAATGCGGCATTTTTATTCCCAGAACCAGCCGCAGATATAACGCGACTTGCTTGTCGTGCCTGCTGACCTAAGCCCTGCATGTATTGGTTGATATCCACCATGAACCCCCGTTAATTAGAGGAGCATTATCTCACAGCAGTGCGACCGGGTAACTAGCCAAGCAAGATAAATAAGGCTTTAACCATGCATGCAGAGAAGAAAATAACAAAAATAGTCAAATGAACGAGGCAAGGCACCCTCACCGTCTGCCAATTAACCGTTTACCTGTGATTCGATAAATGACACGATACGTGCGGCTGCATTGCCGTCACCGTAGGGGTTATGAGCCTTAGACATGCTTTGATAAGTGGCCGAGTCGAGCATAACGTCTTCAACGTGCCGAATGATTTCAGCCCTGTCGGTGCCCACTAAACGCACAGTACCGGCTTCAACAGCTTCTGGGCGTTCAGTCACATCACGCATAACAAGCACAGGCTTACCCAGCGACGGCGCCTCCTCTTGAATGCCGCCCGAATCGGTCAAAATTAGAGCGCTTCGGTTCATTAACCATGTGAAGGGTAAATAATCCTGGGGATCAATTAAGCTAACATTGCTCAACCCCGCTAAAATGTCGTACACAGGCTGCTGCACATTCGGATTTAAATGCACAGGGTAAACAAATTCCCAGTCATTATGCGCCTCTGCAAGGTGCTTTATCGCTGAACATAAATCAACAAATCCTTGGCCAAAATTCTCTCTTCGATGACCCGTAATTAACACCAAGGGAGTCTCTTTATTGTGTAAGCGCTCAAAAAGCGACTCGCCTATCGCCGACTGCCAAACCGAATCTTCGTAAGAGGCTAAGCGATGCTTGACCCAAAGCAAGGCATCAATCACGGTGTTACCAGTGACGGTAATCTGCTGATCGGCGATAGCTTCATGCAATAGATTTTGACGCGATAACTCAGTCGGAGCAAAATGAAACTGCGCCAGTCGACCCACTAAACTTCTATTGGCTTCTTCCGGAAATGGTGCCGACATATCGCCAGTCCGCAAACCGGCCTCAACATGGCCAACCGGAATCTGTTGATAAAAAGCAGCCAAACTAACCGCAAAGCATGTCGTGGTATCGCCATGCACTAACACTACATCAGGCTGATAGTCTTTTAATACATTTCGCAAACCTAACAAAATGCGCGAGGTAACATCATAAAGATCTTGGTTAGGCTGCATGACATTCAAATCGTAATCTGGCGTGATACTAAATAAATTCAGCACTTGATCCAACATTTGCCGATGCTGGGCCGTCACACATACCTTGGATTCAAGTTGTTGACTCGCCTCAAGGGCCAGCACAACTGGCGCCATTTTGATCGCTTCTGGACGCGTACCAAAGACCGACAACACTTTGAACATTTGGTCAATCCTCACCTGACAGTTCGGCCAATAATGCTGTAGCTGTATCAAAGCCCTCATACCGAGACTCTTTATTTTCAACCGCCAGCGTTAAGTGTATTTTAGCATTTTCAATATCGTCAAGTTTTAAAAATATCATGCCCAAATGGTATTGCAGTTCGCCAGCGCTGCCCACTTGATCAACCGCCGCTTGAACGTAGGTCAGTGCTCGCTCGTAATCACCCGTTAAATAAAATACCCAACCAACGGTGTCTAAAAATGCTGGATTCTCAGAATCCTGCAGATCGGCCGTTAAAGCCAGGGCTTTTTTCAAATTCTCAGGCGATGACAACTGTTGAGCATAAATCATGGCAAGATTATTCTTCGCTGATATCGCACCATTTTCTGCAATCAATTCGAGATAGACATCTCTCGAGTCTTGATAATTTTTAATCTGATAATAAAAAGCGGCGAGATCAAACGCTAATGAAGTCTGTTGAGTGTTTGTGTATCCACGACGCAATACCGAAGCCACCGCCTCTTTATTTCCCATATAGCCATGGATTTTAGCCAGCTGACGGTAGGCCGGTAGTAACTTTTTATTCAAAGTAATTGCTTGCTCTATCGACATAATGGCATCGTCCAATTGCTGATTCTCAGCCTGCAAATTGCCTAAAATATAATGGCAATGCGACTGCGCTGGGTATTGCTTACAGTGCTTACCAATAAAGCTCAGCGACGCATCAAGGCCTTCTTCTTGACGAATCAGGCTCGATAAAGCTGTCAACGATTCAACGCCCTTTGGCTCGATGGCCAATGACTGCTGGAGATTACCAATCGCTGCCGTGAAATCTTCAAGCCGTATCTCTAAACTTGCCTTGAAAAAATAACCCAACGCTTTTGATGATTCAGAAGCAATTAATTGGTCAGAAAATTCTTTAGCCGAGTCATAATCTTCTTTTAAAACCAGCAATTTAATTAAATTAGCCACTAAATTAGCGTTATCTTCATCTAACTCTAGGGCTTGGCGGATAAAGGTCTCAGCCTCCTTATACTCCTCAAGTGATAGCGCTACTCGAGCAGCATTGGCTAAGGTCTTTAACTCAGGCTCTTCTAAGGCAATAACTTTTTTCATATTATCGAGTGCCAAGTCACTTCTGCCCTCGAGCTCCTGAGCGCCGGATAATAACTTTAAGGCTATCAATGAATCGGGTTCATTTTTTAAAACGACCCGCAGATCGGCTATACCTTCTTTAGCCTTGCCGTCTAATAATACTATTTGCGCACGTTTTAATAATGCTGAAATATTTTCTGGCTCTATGCCTAATATTTCATCAAGGAGTATCATCGCTGATGCTTTATTTTCTTCTTTAAGATAAGTGTCGACCAAGATATTTCGTGCATTAATCGCACCCACGCTTCGCGGATCTCTATCAATTAGATCGTTAAGGACTTCTCGACCAAGCTCAACATCGCCCGTAAATAAATGCAACTCAGATAAAGCGAGGTAAAAATCACTTTGGTCGGGATCGTCTTTAATTAAGCTCCGCGACTCTGCCATAGCAGCCTCTTTATTTCGCTGCTGAAGCAAAAAAGAAATGACCGCA
>DDED01000119.1:13445-34023 GCA_002336035.1 Cellvibrionales bacterium UBA1963 | reverse complement strand
AAAACAGCTACGCTTTATTTTAAGCCTGCTAATATGAAGTCGGCTCATGCGCCTGATTTTTACTTGCATGAAACTGATCAATGGTTAGTCTTTCCTCATGAGATTCAAGGCTTAAGTCGGCAAGAGTTAGTTCAATATAAGCCTGAGTTAACACCCGTAATCGCATCTTTATCTTTATATCTGGCAAGCGAAGATAGTTGTTAGTGAAGAATATCACAGTAGGATTTCACGGCATTCTCTAGGCCTTGTTCGAGAGAGTCAATTATTAGCGCATGTCCAATCGAGACTTCCAATAAACCTGGCAATTGATGATATTGAGAAAGGTTTTGTAGATTTAAATCATGACCAGCGTTAATGCCCAGTCCCAATTTTTCGGCTTGTTCAGCGGCAATAATATGTTGCTTAAATAATGCGTCTGCACTTTCTGTTTTACCACTTAGCGATGCTTCAAGAAAAGCGTTCGCAAAGGGGCCAGTATAGAGCTCAATTCGGTCAGCGCCGATACCTTCAGCGCGACGGATCTGTTCTGGGTCTGGGTCCATGAATAAGCTCACTCGAGAACCTAGTTGATGAATTTTTTTGATAACATTTTCTAGTGCTGTGTTTTCATTGCTCAGATCGAAGCCATGGTCAGAGGTCAGTTGACTGTCGCTGTCAGGCACTAAGGTTGCTTGATCCGGTTGAGTATTGGCAAGAATTTCCATAAAGCCAGGGTAGCTATTAAAATCATTTCGTTGGGCTGCGCAACCATCTGCGAATGGATTGCCTTCAATGTTTAATTCAATGAATGATTGGTTTTTAGGGTGATTAAAGTCACAGAGTAAAGATTTTAATGCATAGCAGTCTTCTGGTCGGATATGCCTTTGGTCTGGCCGAGGATGAACTGTTAGACCATCAGCGCCAGCGGCGAGGACCTTTGTTGCATAATTAAGTAAATCAGGATTATTACCTGGCCTTGAATTTCTTATCAGGGCAATTTTATTTAAGTTAACACTCAGTGCTATCGAGCCGTTTCTTTTTTTCATAATAATAGTTAACCGCTTTTTTTGGCAGTCTTTACTCGACTAATGCGTTCAATAATAATGGGGTTAATGGGAACGTCACCAAAGCCATTAAAACGGCCTGTTTTAACTCCTTTAATGGCATTCACAATGTCCATTCCCGAGGTGACTTTCCCGAAAACTGCATAACCCCAGCCTGCCCCATTTTTTGTGCGGTGATTCAAAAAATCATTGTCATTAACATTGATAAAAAATTGGCTGGTGGCTGAATGGGGGGCGTTTGTTCTTGCCATCGCAATCGTGCCAGCAGTATTAAATAAACCATTATCAGCTTCGTTGAGAATAGGCGCTTGGGTATTTTTTTGTGTCATCGTTTGGTCGAAGCCGCCGCCTTGAATCATAAAGTTATCAATCACACGATGAAAGATCGTTTGCTGATAAAAGCCACTGTCGACGTAACTGAGAAAGCTAGCCACAGATATCGGTGCCTTTTCTGCGTATAAACTCACCCCAATTTCACCCTGATTGGTGGTAATTATTACCTCTACATTTGCTGCTGCAGGTTGGTTTTGTAGGTCAGAAACGGCAGGTGGTTCTATTATCGGTTTTTCAGCAGAGCAGGCCGCAACCATACAGATTGCCCAAAATCCAATGATTGATTTAACCGTTTTAATTGTCATGTATTTCTCCGTTTTTGTCATATCGTTAAGACCATTCTTTTGTGCGAGATTTTATTTTTAAACGAGGCAGCGCTATTGCTAGTATTGCGCCGATAAAAACGGCAAGGGCACCGCGTAAAAACCATTCCTTATCACTTTTGTCAGACAGTCTGGAGTTATTGGCCTGAAGTTCGGCAATCTCAACTTTTAACATTTCATTACTCTGCAATAGTTTGCGATTATTATCGTCTAAATTAATGGCATTAGCAGATAGTTTTTTTATCTTGATAAAATCGGCATTAAGCGTCTGGTTATGTTTTTTTAATAAGTTAAGTGTTTGATTTGATTCAGTGAGTTCTTGAGTCAGTTTTGCTTCACTTATTTTACGTGCCTGCAACTCGCGAAGTAAGTTATTTTCTGCTGCAAGAGTTTTTTGGAGTTGTACCCTCGCAACCAAGGAGTCGCTCAGATATTGGTTTTGGATCCAGCCCTCAATGCCGTTATTGGTTGACACTCGACTCAGTTCTGTTTCTGGGTCCGATTCAATCAACGTTAATGGCGTGCCTGACTTAAGCCCTCGGTGAACAATGCGGTGCTTAGTAGAGTTACCACTGCGCAATGGCACATAAAAGATATCGCTTACGTATACGGTTTTTTTCTCAGCCAGTGATTTGTTAGGCAAGATGAATAAACTTGTGGTGATGCAGTAAGCGAGAATTAAGAAAAATCTCATTGAAGTAGTGTTTTGTTTTGAGTTATTTTTCATTATTAGGGCAACACTTTCTTGAACGGTTTCACAGTGACCTTATCGTAAACTCCGGCAGCAATATAAGGATCTTTTTCAGCCCATTGTTCAGCTTGCTGAAGGCTGTCAAAGAGAGCGACAATTAAGCTACCAGTAAAGCCTGCAGAGCCAGGGTCTTCCGTATCAATGGCTGGGTGCGGACCTGCCAGAACTAGGCGGCCTTGGTCTTTTAGCTGGGTTAATCGCTCGAGATGCTGGCTGCGCGTTTTTTGCCGCTGCGTTAGGCTGTCTTTAACATCTTCACTGATAATTGCATATAACATTAGGTGTTCAGGCTCCTTGGTGGCGCTATGGCTCAGCTGACATTTTCGGGTTGATCCTTAATGTGTGGAAAGATGATTACCATTGTGAGAATCATCAACAATAAGGTAAAACCGAAAGCGCTATACAATTTATAATTGACCCATGCAGACTGAGAAAAGTTGTAAGCAACACAAATATTTAGAGTGCCGACTACTATAAAATTGGTAATCCAAAGTTGATTCAGTCTTAGCCAAGCAGGTTTGGGCAGCTTTAGTTGTTGACCGAGCATACGTTCCAGTAAGCTTTTCTTGCCAATATATAAACTAGCGAATAAAACCGTAGCCATTCCCCAGTTAAACACTGTCGGTTTCCATTGGATAAATAATTCATTGCGTAGTATTAACGTTGCTGAGCCGGCTACAATAATCACCGCAAATAGCCAGAGTAATTGCTTTTCTACTTTGCCGACCAATAACTTGATCAGTATAATTTGAGCAGTGGTAGCCATCATTAAGACGGCTGTGGCAGAAAATATACCGTCAAATGTGTAAGAATAATTCAGCAACTGTAGTGATTGGCCGTCCATTTTATACGCAATAAAAAATAACACCAGTGGGATTAAATCGAGAATTTGTCGCATATTGGGTCCATCATATTTAATTGGTTTATAAAGGCATGGAATGGATAAAACGTTAATTGACTAATTTTACCCGAATTGCACCCCCTTTGAGTAGTTATAAATCGCTATCGTTGGATATCTTTTAGCAGCCTTTTAGGGGATACTACGAATGTTTAAGTGAGTATATTTCCAGATGATCTTTGATTTACACACCCACAGTACCGCTTCTGATGGTCTATTGTCGCCAGAGCAGCTGCTTGATAGAGCAGTTGATAATGGTGTCTCGCATTTGGCTCTAACCGATCATGACACGGTTGCAGGTGTTGAGCAGCTGCAGAATGTAGCTGACTTTTCATCCCGTTGGCCCATAAATTTGGTGCCAGGGGTTGAAATTAGTGCCAGTATTGACGGGCAACCTTATCACATCGTTGGTCTTTGGCTCGATCCAACCGCTGGCGTGCTTAAAAACTTTTTGGTGCAGCAACAAAACTTGCGAGAGCAACGCGGTGCAATGATTGGCTTAAAATTAGAGCGGGCCGGCATAATTGGTGCCTTAGCTGGCGCCAAAAAAATTGCAGCGGGTGCCAGTCTAAGTCGCCCACATTTCGCTCAATACTTAGTACAAGAAGGGCATTGTGATAAACTTCAGCAGGCATTTAAGCGTTGGCTTGGCCAAGGTAAGCCAGCCGATGTCAAAATCACCTGGCCCTCAGTTTCAGACGTGGTTTCGGTCATTCATGACGCAGGCGGTCTGGCTGTTTTTGCTCACCCTGATAAATATGGCTTAACAAAAACTCGATTACGCAAGGCATTAGCCGCTTTTAAAGCGGTTGGCGGTGATGGTCTAGAGTTGATCAGTGGACATCAAGATAAGCCTGTTACGGACTATTTATTACGTCTTTCGCATACTTTTGAGCTCGCATGCTCCATGGGCAGTGATTTTCATACGCCACAGCAACATTGGTCTGATATTGGTTGTCATAAGGCGCTGCCTGTGACGGCCATACCCGTGTGGCAGTTACCTCAAATAGCCGGTCGATTGGGTGTCCAGCGTGTTGAACATCGATGACTCAGATCTTGCAAATTCACCCAGAAACTCCGCAAC
Source organism: Cellvibrionales bacterium UBA1963 (assembly GCA_002336035.1). Taxonomy (GTDB): domain Bacteria; phylum Pseudomonadota; class Gammaproteobacteria; order Pseudomonadales; family UBA7434; genus UBA7434. The sequence goes on along the minus strand of DDED01000119.1, from coordinate 29,591 downwards.
CAAGGCTAATCGCCAAGGCGGTAACGCTTATCGAGCAGGGCGGAGTTGTTGTGTATCCTACCGACTCAGGGTATGCATTGGGCTGTCAGTTGGACGAAAAGCGAGCAGTTGAGCGTATTCGTCGAATTCGGCAGTTAGATGATAAACACAACTTCACACTGGTTTGTTGTGATTTATCTGCCATTGCTACCTATGCCAAAATTGATAATATTGCTTACCGTGCCATCAAAAATCACACTCCTGGGCCGTATACGTTTGTTTTGCACGCGACGAATGAAGTGCCGCGACGCCTCAAACAACCGAAGCGAAAGACCATTGGCATTCGAGTGCCTGACAATCGAATCACACAAAGTTTATTGGCTGCCATGGGAGAGCCTCTGATGAGCGTCACCTTGATCCTTCCGGGTGATGATTTACCATTATTAGATCCCTATGACATCCGTGATTTACTGGTCAATCAAGTCGACCTCGTCATTGATGGCGGTTATTGCGGCATGGAGGCGACCAGTGTCATTGATCTCAGTGATGACGATCCGGTGATTTTGCGAGAGGGATCTGGTTCAGTTGACGCATTCCGACTCTAGTCATTGAGTTGATCAAATGACCCCTTGAGCGATCAGTTTGTGTGGCTGGCTGCCGTGCTCTAAATTTCGTTAATATCGCTGTTAATATAATGCGGTTTATCGCTATAATAACCCTTATTAAGCGTCGTTATAAACACCCTAATTAACGTATATCACAAGGAAAATCGTCTTTTATGACCGATAACTCTGCTGAAACGTTAGGTTCGTCAGAAGTCAGCGGCAAAGAAGCCACGGATGAGTCTGTCTTCGCATTGAAAGCCAGTGCTCAGGTTAGTCGACCTCGGCTATTAGAGCTGAGGCAACGAGTGCCACTCGAGTCTGCTACCGATGACAATCCTCAACAACAACTGCCTTTTGCAATTGTACGTGGTGAAGAATTAATAGAAGTTCCTGTTGATCTTTATATACCCCCTGAAGCGCTAGAGGTTTTTCTCGATGCTTTTGAGGGGCCGCTTGATTTGCTCCTGTATTTAATTAAAAAGCAAAACTTGGATATTCTCGATATTAATGTCGCTGAATTGACCGAGCAATATATGCGCTATGTGCGGTTAATGGATACCATGCAGTTTGAGTTGGCGGCGGAGTATTTAGTCATGGCGGCTATGCTTGCAGAAATTAAATCACGCATGTTACTGCCACGCTCACAAGATATAGAGGAAGATGATGAAGATCCTCGGGCGCAATTAATTCGTCGTTTACAAGAATATGAACGTTTTAAACAAGCCGCTGAAGACATTGCCGAGTTGCCCAGAGTAGAACGCGATATTTTCATTGCCGAGATTCAACCCCCAGAGGATGACCGTGAGCGTCCGCAACCGGATGTCGATTTACAAGAATTGTTAATTGCTCTCGGGGATGTACTGCATCGTGCTGATATGTTTGAAAGTCATAAAGTTCATTTGGAACCGTTGTCGACGCGGGAACGAATGGGCCGTGTATTGGATCAATTGCACGGTGCTGAGGGCTTTATTTCATTTGCTGCTTTTTTTACTGCCAGCGAGGGTAGGGCCGGTGTAGTCGTGACATTTTTAGCTATCATGGAGTTAATCAAGGAATCGCTAGTCGATATCGTACAAGCAGAACCATTTGCTCCAATTCATATACGAGCAAAAGTAGCTGACGCTGAAGAGGCTCATAATTAACGATAATGTTTTTTCACAGCAGTTAATTTAATTAAGAGAAATAAAACGCGATGAAAATAAATGATTTAGAACTGGTAAAACGCATTTTCGAAGGGGCTTTAATGGCAGCGGATAAACCGCTCCAACGTCGAGATTTGTCGGTTTTATTTGATGATTTAGAGCGACCGGAAGACAGCCTCATTGACCAAGCATTGACTGATTTAGAAGCCGATTGCGAAGGTAAGGGCTTTGAGTTAAAGCGAGTGGCTAGTGGGTATCGATATCAAGTCAAACAGGATTTATCACGTTGGGTGAATAAGCTTTGGCAAGAAAGAGCTCCCCGCTATTCTCGAGCATTGCTCGAAACGATGTCTCTTATTGCCTATCGCCAACCCATCACCCGAGGAGAAATCGAGCAGATTAGAGGCGTTGCTGTCAGCAGTCAGATTGTTAAAACTTTACTCGAGCGCGAATGGATAAAATCGGTAGGCCATCGAGATGTTCCCGGTCGGCCTGCTATTTATGCCACGACAAAACAATTTTTGGATTACTTTAATTTGAAAACTCTCGATCAGTTGCCACCTTTGGCCGAGGTGAGAGACTTAAATACGATTAGTCGTGAGCTGAATATCGAATTTCCAGTTAAAGAAATGTCTTCAGCCAATGATGAAACTCTTGAAGAGGACGTCGATAAAGAGCCAGCGGTAGATTCAAAATCGATGGCATCATCAATCGATCCTTTGAGTAGCGAAGCATTGTTGTTAAGTAATGATTTAACTGATGAAAATCAACAGCAATCAATCGATGATGTAGAAGAAACTGAGGCACTTGAAAGCTGGATAGAAGATGAGTTGCTTGAAAGTAACGAAGTCACGTCAGATCTTACAGAATCTCAACAAGACAATGATTGTGACTTTGCAGTGACTGATCTCAACGTGGTTAATGAATCAGCCGTTTAATGTTAATTGATACCAAATTCCAGTATTAGCCGTAACGCTAATGTCCCTTTTTTAATACTAAAGAATCGATAGCCATATGAGTGAACGTTTACAAAAAGTGCTGGCCGCTGAAGGGCTAGGTTCACGAAGAGAAATTGAGCGCTGGATTATTGCTGGCCGCTTATCAATTAATGGTGAAGTAGCCTTATTGGGAGCTAAAGCTGATTCTAATGATGTCATTGAACTTGACGGCAAGCGGTTACGATTGTCTTCAAATAATGACAAGCCCAGAGTAATTATTTATAACAAACCAGAAGGCGAAGTTTCAACGCGCGTTGATCCAGAAGGTCGAAAGACGGTTTTTGATCGATTACCGGCTAAGAAAGGCGAACGTTGGATCGCAGTGGGTCGCTTAGACATTAATACTAGCGGCTTACTCTTGTTTACCAATAATGGTGAATTAGCTAATGCGCTCATGCATCCGTCTAATCAAATCGATCGCGAATACGCTGTTCGGGTCAAAGGTGTTGTTGAAGATGACACCTTAAAGATGTTAAGAGAAGGTGTTTTGCTTGAAGATGGCATCGCTCGTTTTACTGATATCCAGCGCGGGCGAAATGCCACCGGTAGTAACAGTTGGTTTTATGTTGTTTTAATGGAAGGCAAGAACCGTGAGGTCAGAAGATTGTGGGAGTCTCAAGAGCTCCAAGTCAGTCGTTTAAAACGCGTGCGTTACGGCAATGTTTTCATCCCTTCATCGCTTAAGTCAGGGAAGTACACTGAATTAAGCCCTGCTGAAGTGGACAGTCTTGCAAATTTAGCCGGTCTTGAGTCGGCTCACATTCATCCTGAAAAACAAGATATTGCTTTACATGACCAAAGTCGTCCGACTAAAAATAAAAAACCAAGTCGTCGTTAATGGCGCTTTATGAGCCACTTGTTCTCACATCGGTAATCATTTCGAAACAACAGTCCAGTTATCATATTAGGGTATTAAAATGACCCAGAGACATTATCGTCACTGTGTTTGTCGGTATTAATAATTATAAAGAGTGGTATTTATCATGAAACAATTTAAAGACAAAGTAGCCGTTGTAACTGGAGGTGCCAGTGGCATAGGTAAGGCAATTGTTCGGGCCTTGCTCGCCGAAGGTGCGAAAGTGGTTGTTGCCGATGTCGAACAAAGCGCTATCGATACGGTTATCGCTGAACTTGATCCAGGCACAGGCTCGATAACTGGCGTTCAAACCGATGTATCCAATCCAGATTCAGTCAATTCTCTTGCTGAAAAAGTATTTGCTGATCTTGGTGCTTGCCATCTTTTATTTAATAACGCCGGTGTTGCAGCCCCCTCATGCAATGTCTGGGAAACTACAATCAACGATTGGAAATGGGTCCACGGTGTTAATGTCATGGGTGTTATTCATGGTATTCAATCTTTTGTACCAAAAATGATTGCCTCAGGCGAAGAATGTCAGGTTATCAACACGTCATCAGGTGACGGTGGTATTTCCCCACTGCCGTATCAATCAGTCTATGCGTCAAGTAAAGCTGCTGTATCGATTATTACAGAATGCCTTGCCGCACAATTAATTACTGAAGAGACAAATGTTCGTGCCAGTTTGTTTTATCCATCGGGCGGTGTGCTTGATACGGGCATCTGGACAACCGACAGAAATAGGCCGGCTGATCTGGCGCGTGAGAAACCTTATGACCCGGTGCCTTCGGTTGAAGATTTTAAGCAAGCAGCTGAAGCTGCAGGAATGGAATTGAATTTTCAAGATTTAGATGAGTTAGCACAATTCTTATTAGAGGGGCTCCGCGAGCAACGTTTTGTAGTGATGATCAATGTTGATCAAGCTGCAGAAACGCTGCACTTTCGTGCTGATTGTTATAACCAGTCTGAGCTGCCTTTGAATCTCGCTGAAATACCACAGTTATAAACGTCTTTTTTGTCATCATACTGTGGAGGTCTTACCTTGAAGATTAGCGATTTAGTCAGCGATGATGCTGCTTACGTGAGTCGCAAGGCTTGGACCGATCAGCGAGTTTATGAGCTTGAAAAGAAAGGGATTTTCGCTAAGGCTTGGCTTTTTTTAGGTCATGAAAGTCAAATAAAAAAACCCGGTGATTTTGTTCAGGCTTATATGTGTGAAACGCCTATTATCTTAGCTCGTGGCGAAGATAATAAAATTTACGCCAACATTAATAGTTGTTCGCATCGTGGTTTGCCTGTGTGCCGAGCTGATCACGGCAACACCAAGCGCTTTCTTTGTCCTTATCACAACTGGTCTTACAAGGTTGATGGTAGCTTAGTTGCGATACCGCAAGAAAAAATGTTGAAAACCAAGCCTGACAAGTCCTTGCTAGGGCTAAAATCGGTGCCTAGAGTTGAGTCTTGGCGCGGAATGATTTTTGGTTGTTTTGACGAATCTGTAGAACCACTTGAAAGTTACCTTGGCGACATGCGCTTTTATTTAGACGCTTTTTTTGAACGCTTTAATAGTGGCATTGAATTTATTGGCGCACCGCACCGTTGGACCATTAATGCCAACTGGAAATTGCCGATGGAAAATCAATTGGGAGATGTTAACCACGGGCCCTTTTTACACAGTGCTGTAATACCTGCTGAGGCTAATGAAGAAATTTTTGCTGTCGGTTTGAGTGCTGTGCCAAAGCCGGGTCATGGTGCCACCTTTCGATTAATGCCAGAAGGTACGCCCGATGCTCAGATTGCCTGGGGTATGGAAGGCATGGGTGCTATTTTAGGCGGTCCTGAAATTGAAGAATACTTATTTGAAATTCAAGCTAAATCGGCTGAGCGAGTCGGCGACATTCGTTCACGCATGAAAGGCTTGACCTACGGCGTATATCCAAACTTATCTTTTTTATGGTCTAACACTTCATTTAAAGTTTCGCATCCACGTGGACCAAATAAAGTTGAGTATTGGTCATGGGGGGTGGTTCCCGCTGATGCCCCTGATGCAATTAAAAAAGTACTTCGAACGAATTACAGCTCTTTTTTTGGGCCTGGTGGAATTCTTGAGCAGGAAGATTCCGAAGCTTGGATGCAGCAGTACATTGGCAGTAATATTGATTTCGCAGATGACAAGCCCTATTTTTATGGTCTTGGTTTAGGCGAAGAAAAAGCCCATTCGGAACTGCCGGGCATGGTGAGCGTAACCGCTAATGAATATTATGCGCGAGCTTTCTTTACTCGTTGGCGAACCGCGTTAGAAGCGGTTGCTGACCCAAGCGAGTTAATAGCATGTTCAAATTAGGTGGGCCATTATGAGCTCTCGGCTAGAGCGGCAATATGCCGTTGAACAATTCTATTTCAATGAGGCGCGTTTACTAGACGGTCGTCAATACCGACAGTGGTTGAGTTTAGTCTGTGAGACTATTAGCTATGTAATGCCGGCAAGGGTTAATGCTTTAGTTGATAACCGTCAGCGTGGTGAAGAGTCAATGATAGCTATCGAAAATGAGCTAGAAGATGGCAACAGCATGGGCTGTCCAATCCGCGAAGAAAGTTATGCTCATTTGTTCGTCCGTGTTGATAGAGCCTATAAAATAAATTCTTGGGCCGATAATCCACCGGCTAGAACACGTCGAATTATCGGCAATATTGAAGTGCTTAAAGATACCGATAAAAGTTTAAGCGTCAGCAGTAATTTTCATTTATTTTTTGCCCGCCCTGGCAGCGATAATTTTATTTATAGCGGCCAGAGAAACGATCAGTTGCTAGTCGTTAATGATGGATTTAAAATTGCTGCTAGAGAAGTTATTATGGATTACGCTAATATTGATGTGCCGACATTAGGCTTGATTTTTTAACCAATGTTATTTAATTGTCCGCGACAGTATATAAAAAACATGCATTGTCATTGCCCAAATGAACGCCAATCCGCCAATAACAAGAGATGCCAATGACATCAACTCTTGATGCAGCGATGGTGTAATGTTCGTTTCACACCAGTATAGCAGTGCGTAACTGATAAAAAAAATAACAGCGCTTATGACATAGTGTGTCAATCGTTGATGATCATTATGAACAAGTGTAGCCAGTTTTTTTTTGCCGGCGCGAATCATGTTTTAATTGCTCAGCAAAATAGTCATAACCTTTGTGTAGATGGCCTGAAGTTGATCAAGCTCTACGGTATCAACTCGCTCATCCACCCTGTGGATCGTTTTATTTACGGGGCCTAGCTCAACCAATTGTGCGCCGGTAGGTGCGATAAAACGTCCATCAGAAGTCCCGCCTGCAGTACTCAATTGAGTGTCTAAGCCAGTAATTTCTTTTATAGCCATGACGCTAGCATCAATTAACTCTCCGCGTTCAGTTATAAAGGGCAATCCGCTCAAATGCCAATTAATACTAAACGTCAAGCCATGTCTTTCAAGTATTTCAGTGAATCTTTGCTTAATAGTATCGACAGTCAGTTCAGTCGAAAAACGAAAATTAGCGGTAATGTATAAATTGCCAGGGATCACGTTAGTTGCACCTGTGCCCGCCTGAATATTCGATACTTGAAAACTCGTCGCAGGAAAGAAGGCGTTACCTTGATCCCATATTGTTTGATCGAGCTCAACCAATGTTGGCGCAAAGCTAAAGATCGGATTATCGGCTAAGTGAGGATAAGCGACATGCCCTTGCACACCATTAATGGTAAGTTTTAAACCCAGTGAGCCACGTCGACCATTTTTTATGGTATCGCCCGTTTGTTGAGTGCTGGAAGGTTCGCCGACTACGCACCATCGGATTGATTCATTTTGCTCGGCCAGATAATCCATTACCTTTACCGTGCCGTTGGTAGCGATACCTTCTTCATCACTGGTAATCAAAAAGGCCAGTCGATGAGGATGCTGGGGATAAGCAGAAATAAATGCTTCTGTTGCAGTGATCATAGCCGCTAAACTGCCTTTCATATCGGCCGCACCACGGCCACAAAGCATGCCCTCTTCAATGCGGGGCTGATAGGGAGGGTATTGCCATTGATTTTCATCACCAGCAGGCACAACGTCAGTGTGACCGGCAAAGGCGAGGATATCGCCGCTATCACCGTGCACTGCCCAGAAATTATCGACGTCATCAAATCGCAGTCGCTCAATGGTAAAACCAATCGCTTGTAAGCGAGCGATCATAATATCTTGGCAGCCGTCGTCGGCCGGTGTTACTGATCGACAGGCAATAAGCTCTATAGCGAGATCGACCGTGGGAGAGTTTTTTGACATAACTAGGTTACTCGTTATTGGCGTTAGAGGCGGATAAAAAAGCGGGTTTTTCGCCGCCACCATGGACGGTGAGTGTTGAGCCTGTCACATAGCTGGCCAATGATGAGGCCAAGAATAAGCAAGCATCGCCGATGTCTTGAGGTTGCGCCATACGACTTAATGGGATGGTTTGACTAACGGCCTCGATGCCGGCCTCATCGCCATAATGCAATTCTGATTGTTCAGTTCTAACCAAGCCTGCAATGATCGTATTGACTCTAACCTTAGGCGCCCACTCAACAGCCACGGAGCCTGAAAAGCTGACCAAGCCAGATTTCGCAGCCCCGTAAACGGCGGTGCCCGGTGAAGGTCTGAGGACGCTGACGCTGGCAATGTTGATAATAGTCCCACCGTTGTCTTGCGGTTGCATAACAGTGTTGGCCATTTGTGCAAGATTAATCGGTGCCAGCAGGTTTAAGCCAACAATCGATGAAGAAAACCGAGGAGAAGCGCTTGCCGCGTCCGAGTGGGGTGCACCGCCAGCATTGTTAACCAGCACATCTAAACGGCCAGAGTGTTCCATAATTTGGTCAAACATGGCTTGAGATTGCGCTATGTCACGAACATCAGCGGCTATGAATCGAGCGGTATTGATAAGCCCCTCTACGGTGGCGCATGGCAGAGAGGCTGGTGCTGATCGACCGCAAATATAAACTGTGGCGCCGCTTTCCAGAAAGCGCAGGCTGATGCCCAGACCGACGCCTTTACCTCCACCGGTGATCAGAACGACAGAACCATCAAAATCCAGTCGGTGGTTTGCATTGCCGTGGTTATCATTTTTTTTAATCATAGTCTTATTTGCGTCGCGGTTGTTTGATGGTAGCTATTATGTAACATTTGAGTACTTCCTTGCCGTCGATATTTCTTTATGCCATCGTCTTAAATGCTAACTGTATCTTAATTCAAAAGGAAAATACGGCCCTATTGATGATTGTTATTGTCACTCATCTTTAACGCCCAATCTAGCGTATAATACCTATAAACCAACGTTGGTTCATACCATTCGTTTAACGATATTCGTTGAACGATGATTAAATACACAATTACAACAAGGATTTGCTATGAGTGATTTATTACCCACTGTTGCCATTTTGGGCGGCACTGGCGATCTTGGAACAGGTTTAGCGCGTCGATGGACGCAGGCCGGCTATCGCGTCATTATTGGCTCAAGAACCCAAGAAAAGGCGCAGGAGGCTGCCGATGCTTTGCAGGGGTTAATGCAAGAGCGCGGAGTGGATACTGCTGCTGAGGCGATGGACAATCATGCCGCTGCGAGTGCGGCAGATATCGTTGCGATGACCGTTCCTTTTGCCCATCATGCTAGCACATTAGCATCGGTAAAAGACGTGCTTGAGGGCAAGATTCTGATTGATGTCACCGTTCCATTAGTACCGCCTAAAGTCGCGCGTGTGCAGTTACCCGAGCAAGGTTCCGCGGGTCAAATCGCTCAAGAAATTGTTGGCGAAAACGTTCACGTTGTATCGGCCTTTCAAAATGTAGCAGCAGTTCATTTACAGGCAGGCAGTGAGTTAACCTGTGATGTGATCGTTTGTGGCAATAAGAAAGTTGCTCGAGAAGAGGTCATCAAGCTTGTTGAAGCCGCAGGCATGAAAGGCTATCACGGCGGGTCAATCGCCAATGCTGCCGCAGTTGAGGCACTGACTTCCGTATTGATTTTTATTAACAAACAGTACAAGTGTCACGCGGGTATTGCCTTAACTGGCATTCCAGAAGCTTAATTGGTTTAAGCAATCATGGACTTATCCTTAACAGCACTTAAAACCTTGCCTTTGGTGGAGGTCGGTGATGATTTACCGACCTTACTTAAAACGGCTCTGAACTCAGCTGCAATCACTCTGGTTGATGGCGATATAGTAGTCATAGCACAAAAAATCGTTTCTAAATCTGAGGGTCGTTACGCTTTACTTGATGAAGTTAAGCCCTCAACAGAAGCCTATCATTGGGCTAAAAAAGTCGACAAGGATCCGCGCTTAGTGCAGTTGATTTTAGAGGAATCGAAAGAGGTGGTTCGTCACCGGCCAGGGGTAATGATTGTTGAGCATCGCTGTGGATATGTTCATGCTAATGCGGGCATTGATCGCTCTAATATCACTGATTTTGACGGTCGAGAAAGGGTCTTATTGCTGCCTTTAGATGCCAATTTAAGCGCCCAGAAATTGGCAGATTATTTCTCTCAGCAAAGGTTAAGAATTGGCATTATTATTAGCGACAGTGCGGGCCGTGCATGGCGTAATGGTATTACTGGTTTTGCTATTGGTAGCGCGGCAGTGCCTGCTTTACGCTCGGCTATAGGTGCCAGTGATTTATTTGGCAGGCCGCTTGAAGTTACCGAGATGGCCGACGCTGACGAGTTAGCTTCAGCGGCCTCATTGTTGATGGGTCAAGGCGATGAATCTGTTCCGGCAGTCGTTATACGGGGATGGAAATGGCAGCTTAGTGAGCAAAATGCCAGTGCCTTGGTGAGAGACAAAAAAGCCGATCTATTTCGTTAAGAGGATAGCTTTAGAATGACTAAAAAAGCAAAAGTTTTAGCGCTGTCAGGTGGTGTTGGTGGGGCGAAATTAGCGTTAGGTTTAGCAAAGTTGCTGCCCCCTGACCAGCTTGCTATCGTTGCTAATACTGCCGATGACTTTTGCCACTTGGGTTTTCCTGTCTCCCCTGACCTCGACACCGTTATGTATACGTTGGCTGGTTTGAGTAATGCCGAGCAGGGCTGGGGCCTAGCCAATGAAACATGGCAATTTATGGATGCCACTGAAGCGCTTGGAGGCGAAACATGGTTTCGCTTGGGTGATCGAGACATTGCCACGCACACCGCACGTCGCCAATATTTCGACCAAGGCCTAACTTTAGAAAAGGCAACAGCATTGTTGTGTGAAGCCCTAGGGGTAGAACAGCAATTGATTCCTATGACCAATGACACCGTGTCCACACAAGTCCGAACAGACAATGCGTGGCTAGATTTTCAGGATTATTTTGTCCGCCAGCAGTGCCAACCTATGATCAGTGAAATTCGTTTCAATGGCATGGAAAGTGCTGCTCCTAGCATAGCGTTTGACGCTGCTTTAGCGGCTGAACCGGCTGCCATTATTATTTGCCCATCGAACCCTTTTGTCAGTGTTGACCCTATTTTAAGGATCCCCTCGGTATTACCAAAACTTAAGCAATGTCGAGCACCGATTGTTGCAGTATCACCTATCGTCAATGGTCGCGCGATCAAAGGGCCAACGGCAAGCATGATGAAAGGGTTGGAAATGCCAGTCTCTGTGGTCGGTGTTGCCAACTATTATCGTGATATCATTGACGGATTAGTGATTGATAGTTCAGACGCTGATCAGGCAAAAGCGATTGAGGCGATGGGTATTAAAGTTAAAATTGCGGATACCATTATGAGCAATGAACAAGATAAGTTGAATTTAGCCGAGCATTGCTGGCAATTTAATAAAGAGTTTTAATTGGCAGTAGTCAGACGATAACAAATAAATAGGTTTATTTTTCTATGTGGGCAGTCTTACCACTTAAAGATTTTGTTAGTGCAAAGCAACGCTTGTCAGGGGTGCTGTCTGCTCCTGAACGTCGTCGTTTATTTCACGCTATGGTTGAAGATGTGCTAACAGTGCTGACTCAAGCGCCGTCTATAAAAGGCGTAGTAATCGTCTCCGATGATCCCACAGCGGCCTTAATGGCGAAGCACTATGCAGTAGATTTAATAGCTGAACCCAAAATTTCGATAGGATTGACTGCCAAACTAAACAGGCAATTTTCGCCATTAAATGCAGCTATTAATGCGGGTTGCGAGCGAGTCTTGTCAGTGGCAGATGAAACGGATATTTGTGTTTTACATGCTGATCTGCCAGAACTTTCGATAAGCGAAATAGAGCGAATTGCCAGACATCGTGAGAGTCTTCCTGCATCTTCAAGGCGTGACTGCATAACTTTATTGTCAGATAGACACCAAACTGGCACTAATACGATGCTGCTGCATAGCAGTCATTTTTTGCCACTTAAAGTTCAGCAACGTGAAAAATTAAACACTCAGTTATTTCATTTTGGTAGTAACAGTTTTCAGCTTCATCAACAGGCCTTCGCAACCCAAAAAATACCTTTTGACAGAATCTTTTCACCTAGCATTGCTGCGGATATCGACACACCAAGCGATCTAATGGCCTTTGTCTTAGGGCTTAATCAAGCCCATTCTCTCGTGCAAGAGAATGCTCAGATCGATAGCTATAATTTTACGTCGCATACTTCACAGTATTGTCGAGAGAGTGCTATCGCTCAACGGATTCAAATGATGTGGATGTTAGAAGTCGAAGAAACTGACCATGACTTACCAGTAGATTCGGAGCTATCAGCATCAATTGATTACAACCAACTCGACCAACCATCGCATGAGCGTTCGCTAGCCTTGGCCGATGATGATAATTTAGTCGCGTTAATGAAGCAGGCCGCGTCATTGCGAGATGCTGCGCACGGGTCTTTGATTTCGTATTCGAGAAAAGTATTTATTCCGCTGACACATTTGTGTCGTGATGTTTGTCATTACTGCACGTTTGCTACTACGCCACGACACCTTGATGTTATTTATATGTCTGCTGATGATGTCGTTGAACTAGCTAAGCAGGGTGAATTGCAAGGATGTAAGGAGGCGCTTTTTACTTTGGGTGAGAAGCCTGAATTACGCTATCGTGTTGCACGTGAAGCGTTGGCCGAAATGGGCTTTAGTACGACGCTAGAATACGTTGCACACGTTGCACAGCGAGTTGCACAGGAAACAAATTTATTACCTCATATCAATGCTGGTTGCATGGATGCTGATGAAATTAAGGCGTTAAGAAAAGTGTCGGCATCTATGGGTATTATGCTTGAGTCTTCTTCAGAACGTTTAACTGAAAAAGGCATGCCGCATTATGGTTCGCCCGATAAAGATCCAGCTGTTCGTTTAGAGACGATTCGATTGGCAGGTGAGCTAAATGTGCCATTTACCTCCGGCATTTTAATTGGTATCGGTGAAACGCGACGTGAGCGGATCGAGTCGATGCTAGCTTTACGCGATCTGCATGATCAATACGGTCATTTACAAGAGGTGATCGTACAAAATTTTCGGGCCAAACCAAACACAAAAATGGCTCAAGCACCTGACCCTAGTGTCGAAGAGCTACTTTGGACAATCGCGGTAGCGAGAATTGTTTTTGGCGGCAAGATGCATATTCAGGCTCCCCCTAACCTAAGTCCTGGTGAGCTCGAAAAGATTGTTCAAGCGGGTATTGATGACTGGGGAGGTGTTTCCCCCCTCACGCCAGATCATGTGAATCCTGAGGCGCCTTGGCCTCATGTTGATCAACTCGCCTCACAGACGCGATCGACAGGTAAGTACTTACACGAACGATTAACTATCTATCCTGATTTTGCCAACGACACCCATCGCTGGGTCGAGTCGACAATGCAATCAAAAGTGCTTGCACTGATTGACAGTGAAGGCTGGCCTCGAACCGATAGTTGGGTTGCGGGTATTTCAAATGAGATCCCTGTTTGGTGGGCAGAACAAAAAAATGATCAGGCAAGGCCTGTTGCATCCACTGCAATAGCTGTAATTACTGCGAAAGTTTCGTCAGGCGAATTGCTTACCGAAGAGGAAGTCGCTCACTTGTTCTCAGCGCGTAATGATGATTTTTGGCACGTCTGTAATGCGGCAGATTCTCTTCGCCAATCGGTTAATAGAAACACGGTTAGGTATGTCGTGAACCGTAATATTAATTACACTAATATTTGTTATTTTAAGTGCCAGTTTTGTGCTTTTTCAAAGGGCAAGATGAGTGAGAATCTCCGTGGTAGACCTTACGATTTAAGCAAAGATGAAATCCAACGTCGCACTCGAGAAGCTTGGGACCGCGGTGCTACCGAGGTTTGCATGCAGGGTGGAATTCACCCTGGATACACTGGTCAGACCTATATTGATATTTGTCACAGTATCAAAGAAGCTTCGCCTGACATGCATATTCATGCCTTCTCACCGTTAGAGATCTGGCAGGGTGCAAAGACCTTAGGTCTAGATATCAAAACTTACTTACAACAGTTAATTGATGCTGGGTTGTCAACTTTACCCGGCACTGCAGCAGAAATATTAGACGATGAAGTCCGCGATACCTTATGCCCAGAAAAAATTAGAACCGAGCAGTGGTTCCACGTTATGGAGTCAGCGCATAGCTTAGGTATGAATACCACCTCGACTATAATGTACGGTCACATTGAAACGCCTACGCATTGGGCTCGTCATCTTTTGCGCTTGCGCGAACTGCAAGTGAAGACTGGAGGTTTTACGGAGTTCGTACCATTGCCTTTTGTTCCAGAAGAAGCGCCGCTTTATTTGAAGGGCCAATCGCGTAAGGGACCAACGTTCCGCGAGGCGGTATTGATGCACGCAGTGGCACGCTTGGTTTTACACGGTCAGATTCATAATATTCAAGCATCTTGGGTCAAAATGGGTGAGCAGGGCGTCGCGGCTTGTCTTAACTCGGGCGCAAATGATTTAGGTGGAACCTTGATGAATGAGACGATTACTCGTTCAGCCGGTGCGCAGCATGGCCAAGAGATGCCGCCATTGCACATGGATGCAATGATTCGCCGTTTAGCGAGATCACCACAGCAACGTAAAACCTGTTATGGCGAAGCCCCACAAGGTCAGGTGCAAGCTTCTTATCATGCGGCCGAACTGACAGAAACCATTAATAACCCACCAGGAAAAATTAAGTCGAAAGGTGTGCTAAATCGACCAGGCTTAGACGACAGTGATATTCTCGTTTCAGTAAAGTAAATTTTTTTTGCTCAGATCAGGGCTAAATTATCACGATGAATGATCTCTTCATCACCGCCGTAGCCGAGTAGACTTGTCAGTTTTTCACTGGTTTGGCCAATGATTTTACTGGCGTCATCACTGTTGTAGTTAGTCAATCCACGAGCCACTTCAATCCCTTCTGAGTTTACGCAGCTGATCAAATCGCCTCTGGAAAATGTGCCGTTGATTGCAGACACACCGATAGGCAGCAAGCTAGAACCCGATTCTAATAATTTTTTTTCTGCGCCATGGTCGATAACTAATTCACCACAGCTAACAACACTGCCTGAAAGCCATTGCTTTCTTTGACTCATTGGCTTTTCGCAGTGAGTGAGTCGAGTGCCCAGTGCCTCGTTGTTAGCGAGTCGAGTAATAACATCAACGATTAAACCATCAGTAATGACGGTTTCTGCACCCGAGTGCGCGGCCAATCTGGCTGCTTTAATTTTGGTGCTCATACCTCCGCGTCCCCAATGGCCACCCTTGTCACTGGCTGCTTGATCTAGGCTTTGATCATTGACATCACAATGCTCAATTAAGGTAGCACCACTGTGCTTTCTAGGGTCTTGGGAAAAAACGCCCTGTTGATCCGTTAGTATTAATAACTGATCGGCACCGACTAAGTTAGCAACTTGGGCAGCTAAGGTGTCATTATCGCCAAACCGTATTTCATCAGTTGCTACCGTATCGTTTTCATTGACGATAGGAATGACGTTTGACTCCAGCAAGCTTTGCAGTGTTTGTTTAGCGTTTAGGTAACGGGTGCGCGATGACAAATCTTCATGGACTAATAGAATTTGAGCAGTAATAAGCTCGAACTTTTTAAATCGTATTTCATAGGCTTGAATTAAGCCTGCTTGACCGATGGCTGCGGCTGCCTGGAGTTGGTGAAGGGCGGTAGGACGTTGGTCTAAGCCTAACCGCATCATGCCTTGCGCTACGGCCCCTGAGGAGACAATAACCACATCGAAGCCCATACTCTTAAGTCTGGCGATTTGTTCGACCCAGTGATCGAGTGCGTCCACTGCTAGACCCTGACCATTATCTGTCAGTAAAGCACTGCCAATCTTGATGACCCAGCAAGGGTTATTTTGATTGCTTCTCGATGTCATTATCGGGCTCTTTTCGATCTACGATCATGGCTGTTGGGCTGACTAAGGAATAGGTATTCCCTCTAATCTCTAGTGTATTCAACTTCAACGTCACTGTCATCAACGTCATTGTTAGACAGTGACGCTTGCTGTCGTTGCTCTGCGCGTTTATCAGCCAGCTCGGCGATACTGTTGCGACTTTCTTGTTGCATCGTTTTCTGAGCTTCAAGTTCTATCATGAGATTGTCAGGCTCATCTTGTTCTTCCTGCCATAGCTGCTCA